>JAAYYJ010000045.1 GCA_012515455.1 Oligosphaeraceae bacterium | reverse complement strand
GGGAAAAAATCGTCATGGTCAGAGAAGTACATTGAGGTGGCCATGCCGATCTGCTTCTGGTTGTTCACGCATTTGCTCTCCTGGGCTTTCTCACGCGCCTTGGACAAGGCCGGCAGGAGCATCGAGGCCAGAACCGCAATGATGGCAATTACGACCAGCAGTTCGATCAAGGTAAAAGAACGGCCGATGGCAGTCCAGCGAATAGAGCGGTATTGGGCAAAAGCCATTTTATTCCTCCAGCATGGTGATGACCGCAGGGCGTTGTTTGACACAATATATTCCAGCCCAAGAATAATGTCAAACGGCTGGCGGCAAAAAAATGTCCGCGGATGTTCGGCACCAGACGCTGCTGCCGGTGGTATCCCTGCGCTGTCCTGCGGCGGCGGAAATATTCCTTTTTCCCCGGCCTTTCTTTGCCAAGAGACACTTCGGCATTACATTATATAAAAATCTCAGCGCTTGTGATTATTGACTATGGATACCCCAAAAATTGCTTTTGTCAGTCTTGGCTTTTGCTGCAATGACTATTTGTCGGTCCTGCCCAGCATACCGTACGACAGCAAAGTTCAGATGCTGGAGCATCTGATCCAGGGCGGCGGTCCAGCCGCGACTGCCGCGGTCGCAGCGGCGCGCCTGGGGTTGCCGGCGGCACTCATCAGCACCGTGGCAGACGACGACCCCGGCAGGCGCATCCTGCAGGACCTGGAAGCCGAGCACGTCTCCACCCGGGCAATGGCGGTGCGCCCCGGCGGGGCCTCACCCATTGCCTACTGCTGGATCGAACAACCTACTGGCAAACGTTGCGTGGCCTGGACGCGCGGCTCGCTGCCTGAACTGGACCCCCAGCGCGAAATCGACTGCGAACTGATTGGCAGAGCCAAAATCCTGCATTTGGACGGTCATCAGACCTCTGCCGCCCTGGCTGCCGCAAGCTATGCCCAGGCGCACGGGGTGCTGGTCAGTCTGGATGGCGGCACCATGCGCGAGGGCATGGCGGAGCTGGTCCGCCGGACGGACATCCTGATTACTTCCGAGGAATTCGCCCGGACCTACACCGGGCTGGCTGATTTATCCCAGGCCATCGTGAAGCTCTCCGAGACCGGCGCCCGCGTCTGCGGCATCACCATGGGCGACCAAGGTTCTCTGGCCCTCGACCAGGGCCGGATTTTGCATTGCCCGGCATTCAGCGTCAAGGCGGTCGACACTACTGGCGCCGGCGATGTCTACCATGCTGCCTTCGCGCTGCGCTATCTGGAAACGCAGGACCTGCTGGAATGCATGCGTTTCGCCTCCGCCGCTTCGGCCTTGAAATGCCTGCAACTGGGCGGGCGCGCCGGCATCCCGAGCCGCAGGCAGGTGGATGAATTCCTGACAAGAAACTGACCCCCAGCATTGATTTCAGGACCCGGACAGACTGGGTCCTGGCCGTGGGCAGGCTACGGCCGCGTGAACGCCCCGCCCGCCTGACGCCAGCAGGGTGAATTTTCTGGCCTTGGTCCCATCATAATCCCGGAGTTTCCCATGCAGAACAAGTTTAAAATCGGATATCTGCCGTTATCGAAGGTAAACTGGACTAATGACACCCTGGAGGCAGCACGCGCGGGGGCCTTGGCCTTCCTGCAGCAGCTGCCCGGGGTCGAGGTCCTGGGCGGCAGCAAGATGCTGACCCTCGAGGACGAAGCCGTAGCCCAGCTGGCCCAATTCGAAGCGGAGCAGCCGGACCTGCTGATTACCCATTTCCTGACCTTCGCGCTTGGGGTTGTGCCGCCGCTGTATGCCCAGCGCCTGAAGACCCCGGTAATTCTCTGGAGCATGAAGGAACCCGACCCCCAAGGCGGCCGGCTGCAGAACAACTCCTTCTGCGCCGCGAACATGACGGCTCATCATCTCTGGCGTCTGCACATTCCCTATTTCCATGTCCACGCCGAACCCGGCACGCCTGAGGCGGCGGCGCAACTGCAGCAGTCCATCCGCGTCGCCCAGGCGATGAAAATGCTGGGCCGCCTGCGCATCGGCCTGATTGGCGGGCGCGTCCCCGGCTTCTACACCAGCTGCTGTTCAGAGATGCTGCTGCGGCGCAAGCTGGGTCCGGAGGTCAAGATCATCACTGAGCACGAGTTGTTCACCCTTGCGGAGAACCTCAGTGCGGCTGAAGTCGCGGATGCCACCCGCACCATCCTGGCTGACGCCCCCTGCCATCCCACGGACGGCCCGCGCGGCAATCAGCTGGAGAAGTCCGCGCGGCTTTTCGGCGCGGTCTGCAAGCTCAAGGACAGTTTTCTGGTTGACACATTTGCCCTGCGCTGCTGGCCGGAAATTATCCGCAGCGACCTCTACGGCATCGCCGCCTGCTCCACCATCGGTCATCTGACCAACCATGGTCTGACCACTGCCTGCGAAGGCGATGTCTACGGCGCCGTGATGATGCGCATCGCCAAGCAGATTTCCGGCGATCTGCCGTTCTTCTGCGACATGATAGTGATGGAAGGCGAATACGGCGTGGCCTGGCACTGCGGGGCGGCCCCGAGCCAGCTCTGCAAGGCCGGCTGCCAGCCGGAACTGCGCTGCAGCGCCACCGTCGAAGGCGGCGGTGTCAAGGGCGTCACCAACGAATTTCCTCTCAAGCCCGGGCGGGTCACCCTGGCCCGGCTGGGTGAGACCAGGGACGGCGACGGCTTCCGCATGCTGGTGGCCACCGGCGAGGGTCTCGACACCGAGCTGTTCGTCCGCGGCAATCCGCTCAAGATCAAGTTCGATGCCGGCTGCGCGGCTCTGCGGGAAGAGGTCATCAACCGGGGCTGGGAGCACCATTACGCCCTGATGTACGGTGACCAGGCTCAGGCGCTGCAGGACCTCTGCCGCAATCTGGATATTCAGATCACCGTTATCAACTAAAACATCCGCCGTCAGGAGTGCAACCCCATGAGCAGCGAAAATCTTCTTATCCATCTTTCTCCCCGGCAGGGCTACAACCAGGTCTTTGCCCTGGGCCAATACAATATGCGCCTGAGCCAGTTCGGGCTGCTCAAACTGTCCGCCGGGACGTCGTACTCTGGCGATACCGCCGGCAGTGAGGTCGCGCTGGTGCTGATCGGCGGGAACTTCCGCGCTGCCGGTCAGGACTGGGAATACACGGTTCTCGATGGCCGCCGCAGCCCCTTCACCGGCAAGCCCCATTGTCTCTATCTCCCCCGCCAGACCAAGTACTGCATCACGGCCATTTCCGAGGTGGAACTGGCCTGCTGCAGCTCACCGGCTGACCGGGATACCGCCAAACCGACCCTGATCCGCCCCGCCGACACCCGTCACATCGAAATCGGCACCGCCAATTTCCGGCGCACCTCGGAAATCATCCTGGACGAGACCTTCGACTCCGCCCATTTCTATATCGGGGAAGGGATGATCCCCTCCGGCAACTGGTCGGGCTACCCGCCCCATCGCCATGATGTCAACCAGCCGCCGGCTGAGCTGGATATGGAGGAGACCTATTTCTATTTGTTTGATCCTCCCCAGGGCTTCGGCATCCAGAAGGTGTATCAGCCCGACGGCTCCATCGACGAAACCTACACGGTCAAAAATTACGACACGGTGGCCATCGCTGAAGGCTATCACCCCCTCTGCGGCGCCCCGGGATACCAGATGTACTACCTCTGGGTCATGGCCGGAGCGCAAGGACGCGGCCTGGTTTCCTCCAAAGACCCTGCCCACGCCTGGGTGAAGTAATGAACAACGGCATCCTGCTGGGTATAGATTTCGGGACCGGCGGCTGCAAGGTCACCGCCATCACCGTCGAGGGGAAGCTGGTCGCCGACGCCTCGGTCGAATACACCACCTATTTCGAGCACCCCGGCTGGGCAGAACAGGACCCCGCGGACTGGTACCGGGCCATGTGCCAGGCTCTCGCCCAACTGCGCGCCAAGGGGGTCGACTTCTCCTCCCTACTGGCGCTGTCGTTTGACGGCTCCACCCATAATGCGGTGCTGCTCGATGATGCATACCGGCCGTTGCGCCGGACCATTATGTGGACGGACCAGCGCAGCACCGCCGAGTGCGCTGAACTCCGGGAACAGTACGGCGAGATGATTTTTGCCATTGCCGGACAGCAGCCCGCCCCGACCTGGACCCTGCCCCAGATGCGCTGGCTGCAGCGCCACGAACCCGCGTTGCTGCAGGCGACCAAGCATCTCCTGTTCGTCAAGGACTACGTGCGTTTTCTGGTCACCGGCAGCGCCCAGACCGATTATATTGAGGCCCAGGGCACGCTGTTCTTTGACCTGCAGGCCAGGCGCTGGTCGGAGCCGCTGGTCGCCCTGTCCGGCTTGCCGCTCTCCAGTCTGCCCGAGCTGGTGTCACCCACCACGGTCACCGGCCAGGTCACCGCCCAGGCGGCTGCCGACACCGGCCTGCCCCAGGGCACGCCGGTAATCTGCGGCAGTTCCGATTCCGCGGTGGAGGATTATGGCGCCGGTGCGATTGAGCCCGGGGACTGCATCATCAAGCTGGCCACCGCCGGCAATGTCAATGTCATGACTGCAGAGGCCCATCCCTCCCGGACTACCCTGACCTATTCCCATATCATTCCCGGGATGTGGTATACAGTCTCCGCCACCAACGCCGCCGCACTCTGCCAGCGCTGGCTGCGCGATTTGCTCTGCCAGGACCTGAAGCTGGAGGCGCAGGCGGCCGGGGCTAAGGTTTTCGAACTGATGGACCGGGAGGCGGCTCAGTCGCCGGCAGGCGCCAACGGCATCTTCTTCCACCCTTATCTGCAGGGCGAGCGCTCGCCCTACTGGGACCCCGCCCTCAGAGCCAGCTTCACCGGCATGGCCGTTTCCTCCCGGCGCAGCGATGTCATCCGCGCGGTGCTGGAAGGCGTCGCCTACTCGCTGCTGGACTGCTATGGCCAGATCCAGGAAATGGGGTTGCCGGTCAAACGCCTGATTCTGATTGGCGGCGGGAGCAGGAGCCGTCTCTGGAGTGCGATTGTCGGCAACGTCTTCAATCTGCCCCTGCAGGTCACGGAGCCTGGCGATGCGTCCTTCGGCAGCGCCCTGCTGGCCGGCACTGGCGCAGGAATCTTTGCCAGCAGCCGCGAGGCGGTGCAGACCTGCCTGCACCCCACCTGTGTACTGCAGCCATCACCGCCGGAAGCGGCCTTCTACGCAGAGCACTTTCAGACCTACCGGCGCATCCACGACGCCCTGGCGCCGGTCTATGCCGCGCAAACCAAAATCAGCTGATTTTTTTCTGCCCAGATATATCACCAAGGAGCCGAGATGTTAGTATCCTCAAACAGCTACATGTATGAGATGATTCGCTCTGAACTGACCGATATCGTCGGAAGCGAGTTCGTCTGCACTCATGAGGCCGACAAGTTCGGTCATTCCATCGATTACTACTGGATCCCGGAAATGTGGCACGACCGCGGCATGGAGACCCCCAGGCCAGACTTCGTGATCAGTCCCGCCAACGCCCAGGAAGTCTCCAAGGTCATCAAGCTGGCCAACCACTACCATATCCCGGTGGTGCCCTGGGGCGGCGGTTCCGGGTCCCAGGGCGGCGCCCTGCCCATCTTCGGCGGCATCATCATGGACATGAAGCGGATGAATAAACTCATCCGCATCGACCGGGAATCCCTGACCGTGACCTGCCAGGCCGGCATCATCGCCCAGCATCTGGAATGGAGCTGCAACAAGGAGGGCTTCTCCACCATGCACCTCCCGGCGTCCATCTCCTGCGCCACCATCGGCGGTTTCCTGGCCCACCGCGGCACCGGTGTACTGTCCACCAAATACGGCAAGATCGAAGACATGGTCCTGTCCCTGGAAGTAGTGACTCCGACAGGTGAAATCATCCGGACCCTGCCCGTGCCCCGCCACGCTTCCGGGCCGGACCTGACCCTGCTTTTCACCGGCAGTGAAGGTACTCTGGGCATCATCACCGAAGCCACCCTGAAGCTGCATCCTCAGCCGGAGGCACGCGAGTTCCGGGCCTATATCTTCAAGGATTTCCACACCGCGATGTCGGCCGGTGCTGAACTCATGCGCAGCCGGCTCCAGCCCTGCGCCATTCGCCTGTACGATGAAACCGAGACTATCACCCACGTGCGCAAGGTGTTCAACATGGAACTGGCGCAGGGCTCTTATCTGGTTTTCGGTTTCGACGGACGTAAGGACATCACTGCCTGCCAGATGAAATATGCCCGCGAAATCATGGAAGATAAATACCAGGGCCAGGACCTGGGCAGCAAAGGCGGAGACCTGTGGTGGGAGAACAAGTACAAGTTCTTCTACCCGGGCTTTATGTTCCATCTCCCCCAGGCCTTTGGCACCCTGGACACCGTCGCCACCTTTGACAAAATCGAGGCTGTCTATTGGGCCATGAAGAATGTCGTGACCGAGAACTTCCCCCAGGCCCGTTTCATCGGCCATTTCTCGCATTGGTACGAATGGGGATGCATGCTGTACGCCCGCTTCATCTTCGAGCCCCAGGATGTGCCCAAGGACCCGCGTGAGGCGGTGGCCCTCTACAACCGGGTCTGGAATATGGCCATCCGGGCCGCCATCGCCAATGGCGGGGTCATCAATGAACACCACGGTGTCGGCATCAAGCTCGGGCATCTCATGAAGGAACTGTACGGCCCTGCCATGCCAGTGCTCGAGGGCATCAAAAAGCAACTTGATCCGAACAATATCATGAACCCCGGCAAAATGGGCTTCAAAGGAGTCTGATGATGCATATAGACAAATACACCGATGCAATCCTGAACTGCCGCTTCTGCTTTATGTGCCGGCACCTCTCCGGCATTGGCAATGTGGCGTTTACTGAATCCGACACGCCCCGGGTCCGGGCCTCGTTGCTCTATGGCGTCACCACCGGCAGAATACAGCTGGACAATCCCGACGTCATAGCCTGCCTTTACCGCCATGACCTCAGCGGTGCCTGCCGCCGGAACTGCGTCAAGCATTTTGACGAAATCGGGCTGAATCTGGCCGCCCGGGCGGACATTGTCGCGTCCGGCTGCGCCCCTGCGTCGATCCAGGCGCTGGCCGACAGCCTCATGCAGACTGCCCGGTGGACGGTGGACGGGTCCGGCGAAGTTCTGTATTTCGTTGACCTCTACACCCAGGAAACTGGCACGGTTGCGGCGGCCTTCGCGAAAATCATGGCGAAGGCGAAAGTCTCCTACCAGACTGTGTCGGGCGGCTGTATTGGCAAAGGTCTGAAAACCCTTGGCTACCTGCCGGAAGCTGCGGCGGCGGCCAAGCAGTTCGCGGCCGTGGTGGAGAAGAGCGGCGCGAAAACCGTGGTCGTCTCCAATCCCGCCGCTTATGATGCCCTAGTCAATGACTTCCCCGCCCTGGGGATCAAGCTGGCTGCGACCGTTATGCATACCTCAGAATACATCCTGTCGCTGGCTTTGCCCTGGCAAAACCCGCAAGAGGTCTATTACCTGGAGAGCGATTTTCTGCGCAATTACAACTCCGACCTGCCCGCTCCGCACTCCCTTCTCCAGGCAGTCGGGGCCAAGAACCGTCCCTTCGGTACCAATGACGAAGAATCCTACACCTGCGGTGAAGGCGCAGTCCTGCTGCCCCGCATCGACGCTTCATTGGTCGAAAAGCTGGCCCAATACATCGAAGCCCGGGCCGATGCGCCCTCTACCGACCGCATCCTGGTGGCTTCCCCCTACACCAAGCTGATGCTGGGCAAATACACTTCCCTGCACGTGCAGACCCTGGAAGAGTTCGTGGCAGAGGCAATATAAGGAGAACCGGCCATGGCACTGGTCACCATGAAAGAAATGCTGCGCTCGGCGCGCCAGGAGCGGCGCGCCATCGGCGCTTTCAATATTGGCAACTACGAAGGGGCGGCGGCCGTGGTCAAGGCCGCCGAAGCCGAAAAATCCCCGGTCATTATCCAGGTCTACCAGCGGCTCTTCAACTCCGACAAGGCGTATGATCTGGGGGGGATGCTGCTGCGCCTCGCCCAGCGCTGCCACCAGCCGGTCGCCATTCACCTGGACCACGGCGATACACTCGAGCAAGTCCAGAACGCCATTGCCTGGGGCTACACCTCAGTCATGTTCGACGGCTCGAGGCTGCCCTATCCGGAAAACCTCCGGCTGACCAAATGGTGCGCCGGCTACGCCAGAGAAGCCGGTGCCAGCAGCGAGGGCGAAATCGGGCACGTCGCCCAAGGCGATGAGACCGCCCTGACCGATGTCGCCCAAGCGGTGGATTTTGCCCGCCAGACCGGTGTGGACGCCCTCGCGGTGGCCATCGGCACCGCGCACGGCTATTACCAGTCTGCCCCGAAGCTGGACCTCGAGCGCTGCCAGGCGATTGCCGACGCCCTGCCCGGCCTGCCCCTGGTCCTGCATGGCGGTTCGGCGACGCCGCTTAGCGATGTCCGCCGGGCCATCGAGGCCGGCATAGCCAAAGTCAACATCGCCACGGAATACATGGACACCTATCTGCAGACCGCCCGGCGGGAGCTCAATGCTCTGGACGGGAAGTTCATTCCCGTGGATAAGTTCTCTGATCCGATTATCGCGGCGTGTTCCGAACACGCCGCACGACTGATTCGATTCTTCTCCGGAAATTAGCCTAAACCCGGCCAGGCCCCGGCCGGCCGCAGGCCTGCATCTGCTGCAACCCTAAAGATGGTGCAATTATGTTGAAGTTCAAATGTGTGCCCGACTACCAGGCCATGAGTGCCGCCGGCGCTGAAATCATCTACCAGGCCGCTGCATCTAAGCTGTCCCAAGGCCAGCCGTTCAACCTCGGCCTGGCCACCGGCAACACCATGCTGGAGCTGTATCGCATCCTCGCCGAGATGTTCAACCGCAATCGCCTTGACTTGACCCGGCTGCAGACCTGGAATCTGGATGAATATGCCCTGGACGAACATACCGCGGTGCCGCCCAGCCATCCCTTAAGTTACTGGAAGTATATGCACGAGAATCTGTTCGATCGCTTGCTCCCAGAACGCAATTTCCGGGAGGCGCAGGCCCATTTCCCCGACCCGGCCGCGCCGGCCGATTTTGACCGGGCCCTGGCCGCAGCCGGCGGGCTGGACCTGCAGCTGCTGGGCATCGGCTTTAACGGCCATATCGCCTTCAATGAACCAATGCCGCCGGAGAGCATCTCCGCCACCGCTTTTGCCGCCTTGCCGACCCGGGTCATTGCCTTGGCCGAGCGCACCATTGCCGCGAATGCAGTCCTGACTGCCAACGGCTCCCGGTACCTGGTGCCGCGCTATGCCGCGACCATGGGCATGCAACAGATTCTGTCTGCCCGCCAGACACTGCTGCTGGCCTGCTTCGCCGAACAGCAGGAACCCCTGACCCGGATGCTGCAAGACCGCGTGCCGACCCCGGCCCTGCCGGCCTCATTTCTGCTCTCCCACCCCGACTTCCAGCTGATTTACACCGCCGACAAAATCAATCTGAAAAACTTACTATGATGCTCACGGTTGAACATTGCCGGATCGTCTCGCCCGGCACCGATATCCCGGACGGCAGTTTGAGCCTGGCCAACGGCAGCATCACCTACGCCGGCCCATACCGGCCAGCCACGCCCGGCGGCACGGTCATCGACGGCACCGGCCTAATGGCGGTGCCGGGCTTTGTGGACATCCATTCCCACGGCCGCTCAGGGTATGATTTCTGCGATGCCAGCCTGGAAGCATTTCAGGCCATCGGCCGCGGCAAACTGCAGGATGGCGTGACCGGTTTTCTGGCCACCAGCCTCAGCGTCGCCTATGCTGACCTGCGCCAATTCTGCCACGCCGCCAAGGCCTACTCGGAGACGTGCCACGACGGCGCCACATTGCTGGGCATTCACCTGGAAGGACCGTTCTTCCCGCCGGCCTGCGCGGGAGCCCAGAATCCGGCGTTTCTGAAGAACCCGGACATCGCGCTGATTGACGAACTTAACGCCATTTTCCCGATTAAGAAGGTCTCGTATGCTCCCGAACTGCCGGGCGGCCTGGCCTTCACCCAGGCCTTGGCAGAACGGGGAATCATGCCCTCCGGGGGCCATTCCGAAGCCGATTACCAATGCTTCCGGCAACATTGCCAGGCCGGCATGCGGCACCTGACCCATTTCTGCAATGTGATGACCCCGCTCCACCACCTGCGCTTCGGCATGGTCGGCGGTGGCCTGACCAGCCGCGAGGTCTGGGTGGAAATAATCTGCGACGGCGTGCATCTCTGTGACGAGATGATTCAGCTGATCGTGCAACTCAAAGGCACCGACCGGATCATGCTGATTACCGACGCCATGCGGGCCTCGGCGCAACCCGATGGCGAATACAGCCTGGGCGGACTGCCGGTGACGGTCAAAAACGGCAAGGCCACCCTGCATACCGGCCAGGTCGCCGGCAGCACCCTGCGCTATTTTGCCGGCCTGCAACGGTTGCTGCGGGTCACCGGCCTGCCGTTGTCGGAAGCAGTTAAAGCCACCAGCCTGAATCAGGTGCAAAGCCTGAATCTGGGCCCACGGGGCACCCTGGAACCAGGCGGCAACGCCGATATAACTCTCCTGGACCAGACTTTCACCCCGCAGATGACCATCTGTGACGGGGCCCTCAAATGGACCCGCCAATGACCTGCCGCGAAAAAAGCGCCGGAGTCCGGACGGGGGTGCCGCAATCCCGCCGGCGCGGTGCATTCAGTCCCGCCGGCGCGGGCCGTATTTTAGATGTACGAATGGGTATAATCGATCTGCACCGCCAGCCTGGCGTCATATTGCTGCAGGGCTGCGGTCAGTTTTTCGCTGATATTCGCCTGGGTCAGGACATATTTTCGCGGTACCAGCAGATTGAAATGGATGCTCAAGGCACCGGTACTGCCTTCCAGGTGGAAATCGTAGAGCTTGAATTTATGATCTATGGCTTGGACTGCGGTCAGGGCCCGCTGATGCCACAGCTTGACTTCGGGATCGGCAGTGATGAAGGGATCGCAATGCAGAATCAGGCGCACCGGCATGGTGCGGGCAATCTCCACCTCGGCCGCTTCCAGAATGTCGTGCACGGAAAGCAGGTTTTCCGCGCTGCTGACCTCAGCATGGGCGGTGGCGAAATGCTGATTGGGGCCGTAGTTGTGAATGATGATGTCATGGATGCCGGAGATGCCCGGGCAGGCCAGCAACCGCTGGCGCAATTCCGACACCAGTTTTTTATCCGGACGGATGCCCAGCAGCGGATCGATGGTGTCACGGATGATCTTCACCCCGCCGAATAGAACCATCAGAGCGACCAGGGTGCCGGCAATGCCATCCACGGGATAGCTGGTATGAGGAGCCAGCAGCACCGCCAGCAGCACCACGGAGGTGGTCAACAGGTCGCTCAGGCTGTCCAGGGACGCCGCCCGCAGAACGCCCGAGGAGATACGCCGGCCGATCGCGTTGTAGAAGCAGAGCAGCCAGAGCTTGAATAACAGCGTGCCGGCATACAGGCCAATGGCCGGCCGGCTCAGCTGGAGCTTCTCCGGCTGGAATATTTTCAGCACTGATTCCTGCAGGAAATGCACTCCCACGGCCAGGATAACCACTGCGACGATCAGCCCGGCAATATATTCCAGCCGGCCGTGTCCGAAAGGGTGCTCGCTATCCGCGACCTTGGCCGAGAGCTTGAAGCCGATCAGGGTAATGACCGCGGTGCTGGCATCGGACAGGTTGTTGATGGCATCGGCAGTGATGGCCACGCTGCCGGTCAGCAGCCCGACCAGCAGTTTCAGCCCGAACAGCAGCGCATTGACAACAATGCCGACGCTGCCACAGAGTCTGCCATAAGCTTGGCGCACCTCGGGGCGCTCAGGATTCTCCCAACCCGGAATCGCCGCTTTGATCAGAAAATTTGTAATCATATCGTGTCCCCCAGATTATGGCTGGAGGATTAGTTTTTGGACAGACAAATCATGATGCTCAGAGCGGCACAGCCACGCCCGGGCACCGGCCCCCCGGCCAGAGCCCTGACCGCCACCGCTGCTGTGCCTGAACAAATTATGCCAGCGCGGCAATCTCCTGAGAACGGTCGGCTATATTGGCCAGATGGCGGGAAATTTTCCGGAACTCCGCGAGCAGCTGGATATAGAAGACACCGATGACCGGCAGGCACTTCCCCCCCTGCAGACGTTTGAGATGGTTGGTCTCAAAAGATTCAGTCAGAGTGTTGATTTTCTCTTCCAGCTCACGGGCCTGGGTGTATCCCTCCGGGGAGTATTTGATCAGCAGAGTGTTGGCGATTTCCACCTGCCGGGCCAGCAACCGGTGCAGTTCTTCAATTTCCTGTTTGGCAATGTCACTCAATTCAATGCCTGTCTGTTTGATTTGGTGGAACTGCTCCAAAATAATGGCAGTGTGGTCACCGATGCGCTCGGTGTCATTGGTGCAGTGAATCAGCAGCGGAATCGCATCTGCCTGGGCCGGCAGCAGTTTCCGCTGCATCAGGCGGGACAGGTAATCGGTAATTTCGCCCTGCAAGGCATCGATCTCATCTTCACGAGCATCCAGATCGCCGGCCAATTTCTGATTCTCCGGCGTGTTGTGAGAATACGTATTGATGGCGCAGTCAATCATGACCCAGGCGTTGGTCAACATCCGGCGCAGGGTCGAGATGGTCTGCGACAGCGCAATTGCAGGCGCATTCAACAAATGCGGTTCAAGATACTGATATTTGAGCCCGGCAACGCGCACCGGAATAATCTTTTCACAGAGGTGCGCCAGCAGCGGCACAAAGGGGACCAGAATCAAGGTTGTGCAGACGTTGAAGATCGTATGGGCATTGGCAATCTTCCGCGGCAGGCTGCCGCCAACGCTCAAGCGCTCCACCAGCTGAAAGAAAACCGGTATGTCCGAATCCCCGAGATGGATCCAGAATGTCCCGGCACAAACCAGGACGCCAAAGACATTGAACAGCGTGTGGGCCAAGGCGGCCTGCTTGGCAATCCGGTTGGCCGGAATGGCCGCAATCTGGGCCGTGATTGTGGTGCCGATATTCGAACCCAGAATCAGCGCCACCCCGGTATACAGATCAATCAGACCGCTGGCACCCAAGGCAATGACAATACCGCTGCAGGCCGAACTGCTCTGGATGATCATGGTCACTATAAGACCGATGCCAATCGCACCCAAAATAGCCCCTGGAGGCAGACTGCCGTCGCGCGGGGCGCAATTGAAGGTCTGGAAAAAATGAGATGAAACCGGGGTTCTCCGCCAGATCTTTCAGTTCAGTGCTCATGATACTCATGCCGAAGAACAGCAATCCGAAACCCAGCACCGTGTCGCCCCAGCCACGCCAGGAGGGGCGGCTAATGAAACAGCTGATCACACCCAGGATAATAGCCGGCATGATCAGCCATTCGATATCGAAGGCAATCAGCTGGGCGGTGACCGTGGTGCCGATATTGGCGCCGAAAATAATGCCGATGGACTGCAGCAAATTGAGCAGGCCGGCATTGATAAAACCGACCACCATCACCGTGGTGGCACTCGAGGATTGAACGATGGCAGTAACCAGCGTGCCGGACAGGATGGCCACAAAGCGGTTCGAGGAGAAGAAGTGCAGGATCGAGCGCATGCGGTTGCCGGCGGCCTTGTGCAAGCCGTCGCTCATCAGTTTCATGCCGTAAATAAATAACGCCAGACCACCAAAAACAGTGAGCATTTGCATACAGGTGAGGGTCCTTTTTTATTATTCTTGTTCCTGCAGCAGGAGTGAGGTCTGCTCCAAAGCCTTGTCGGTGCCCATTATCGTCAGGCTGTCGCCAGACTGCAAACGAG
>JAAYYJ010000480.1 GCA_012515455.1 Oligosphaeraceae bacterium | reverse complement strand
CCGCAGAGGACTCCACGAAGCCCCCCTGCCGCTCCTCCGGCTCTGGAAGGATATCTTCCTGAATGAGGGTCTCTGCACCGTCTACCTGCCCCGCTTCCGGGGCATTATCGCCCACCGTAAAAACGACCTCCTCAAAGACAAGAGCAGCAGCGAGATTATGCAGCTGGACGGCAATATGGGAGCCATCAGCGCCTTCCTGGAAATGTTCGCCCATGTCCATGCCGGCGTCGCGCGCTTCTTTCAGGGCATTCCCGCAGAATGGCGCCCGCACTGCCAGTGCCGCCGGATCGCCTTGGCGGGCGGATTCCTGGTCAGTGGCTCTCCCGCTGAGCTGACCATCCTCAGCCGCCAGGGCGGGACCCTCTGCTACGAGTGGAAACAACAAATCTGCAGGCATGAATTTGCGCCGGGCGAGTCGCTGGTGCTGAACTAAACGGCGCATCCGCCTCTTTTGCAGTTATATTATCTTTTTACCGTTTTTCCAACCTTGTTAGCCACAACCCAAAAAAGGATCTCACCATGACAGATGCCAGTATCCGCTTCGGCCTGGGCCGACGCTGCACCAATCCTACTATGCCAGTCTCTCTGGCTGGGTATTTCAATATCCGGATGTGGGACAAAATCCTAGACGACCTGGAGGTCCGGGCCATCATCCTGGAAAAAGGGGGCCGGGAAGCTGCGATCATCCAGTTTGATCTGGTCACCATCCCCACCGTCCTTTACAATATCATCCTCAAGGCCATCCAGGCCGAGTTCGGACCGCAGCGCTTCACCTCCGGAAACCTGATCATCTGCAGCACTCACTCCCATACTGCCCCGGAAGTACGGCTGAAACGCCCCGGCTGCGCCCCTGAGTACCTGCCCTTCGCCGCCGCCCAGGTCGTGGCCGCCCTCAAGCACGCCGCCACCAATGTGCAATCCGGCGAACTGTACGGGACGCTGGCCCGCGATGCGCGTTTCATCTTCAACCGGCGCTACTGGATGCAGGACGGCAGCGTGGTCACCAACCCCGGCAAACTCAATCCCGACATCGTGCGTCCGGAAGGCGAGATTGATCCGGAGATACCGCTGCTGGTCATCAAGAAAGACTCCCGCCCTTATGTGGTCATCAGCAGCATCGTAAACCACACCGACACCATCGGCGGCTGTGGCGTCTCAGCCGACTGGGCCGGTTTCCTGCGCCGGACTGTGGAATCACACCTGGCCCCCGGCGGAATGCTGATGCCGCTGATCGGCTGCCAGGGCAATATCAATCATTTCGATGTCCGCAACAACAGCAATCAGACCCGCTATGCCGAAGCCGAACGCATCGGCCTGGGCTATGCCGAGACCATCGAAAAAGCCCTGGAGCATCTCGAAGTGATCAAGTTTAAACGGCTCCAGACCGTCAGCACCCCGGTTATTGCCGACCCGCGCCAGCTGACCGCCGCCGAGCTCGCCGAAGCCCAGGCGGTGATGGATAAATATCCCGACGTCGACATCAGCCCGGAAAGTACCCGTGACCTTACTTCCGAAGACCTGGCCAAAAAAACGCCCTTCGCATTGAAATATTTCGCCAGCAAGCTGATGGAAATCACGGAAGATAAAGACCCGCGGCAATTCATTCTCACCGGCTTCGAACTAGGCAGCGCCTTTATTGCCAGCATGCCCAGCGAGCCGTTCACCGAAAATGGCCTGCGCGTGCGCAAGGCCTGCTTCCCGCAGCATCTCTGCCTGATCGCAGCCCTGGCCAACGGCACCGGCAATGACCACGTCGGCGGCGGATATATCCCCAATGCCTGGAATTACAACCGCGGCGGATACGAGACCACGCCGCGGTCTAATCCCTACGCCCAAGATACCGCCGAGAGAATCGTTGCCGCCTGGAAAAAGCTCGCTGCAGAGCTGTAAGCGGCTACAGTCGGCAAAATCACCACCATGCCGGGGAGCCCCCCCCGGCACTGCGGTCTGCTGCACCTCGCCCGGCCGCGGCACCATCTGCCCAGGACAGATATCAGGCCGGACGCTGTTTGGTCCGGGGGCGGTGATTGGTTTGCAGGGCATCCGCGTACAGCAAATAATGCTCACAGCACAGCGTGCCGTGGAAAGGCAGCTCCGGCAGCCAGGCCTTAAAGCGCTCCAGTTTCTCAATTTCCAGGGCGGCTAGGGGCGATTCGCTGCGCCCCGGCTCGCCTTCCCGGCGGAAGCGCAGCTTCAGATCATGAATCGGATGCCCCTGCACGGAGAGGATATGGTTTTTGCCCAGCACATCCAGTCCGTAGCGTTCCGGATGGGAACCGAATTCGGTCTGGTCAAACAGTACAAATGCGCTGGCGGTCATGCCATCGATATTGGTCCAGGCGCGGTCCAAAAATGCCAACGTCTGCTCAAGGCAGGCTGCATCCGACCCCGGTGCACCGAAGATCATCATCACCAGGTTGGAGATGCCTTCTGCGGACGCATCGCTGAGCACCCGCAAGGCGATCTCGGGCGAGGTCCCTTTGTTCATCAGGCTGAGCAGCTTCTGGGAACCGCTTTCCACGCCCCAGCTGATCCAGCAACAGCCCGCCTGCGCCGCCTTGTGCAGCAGCGCCGGCGTGTACCCTGCAACCGTCCTGGCCATAATCTGAAAACGGCAGCCCAGCTTCAGTTCCAGAATGGCATCACTCAAAGCACTGAGATAAAGCGGGTCGACGTACTGGTCGACAAAATAGAAATGCCGGCAGCCCCAGCGCTCCTGCAGCGCTTGCATCTCCCTGACCACCAGCAGTGGTGGTCGTTCACGGTACAGGCCGAAGGAATGGTTGTGGGTGCAAAAACGGCAGCGGCGCCATTTGCAGCCGCGGCAGCCGTATACCGGCAGCACCGGCACCGGATTGAAATACCCCGCGCCCGCCAGGAGGGAAAAATCCGGCCGGCGGAGGGCAGCCAGATTCTGTGGCACGCTGCCTTCGCCAGCACAGCGGATGACGCCCTGCTCCCTGTACCAGCATCCCGGGATGCCGGCCAGAGGCTGTTTATCCAGCAAGGCCTGAAAAGCGACTTCGCCTTCACCGACCACTACAGCATCGACAAACGGAGCCGCGCGCAGCAATTCCGGTACCGACAGCGCACTCATGGCCGCACCGCCGATCAGAATGCGGCAGCCCGCGTGGGCTTCTTCAAGCAGATATTTGGCCTGCGCCAGGATGAACGGCAGCTGATCCAGGTACATCGCTGAAAACGCTACCGTGCTCTGGCCGCGCTCACCCAGAATTCTGGCGCTCTGGCGTTGCAGCAGTGCCTGCAGACCAGAGTCAAGGCCGCTGCCCTGAAGGTATGCTCTGGCCTGCTGTTCCAGCTGGTCGATTTTTTTCCTCGCTTCCGGCAGCAGGCTGCTGTACGCCGCATACACCACCGGATTCAGAAAACGGTCCAGCGGTCCTTGAAAAAATTCCCGCATGGCCCCCAGGGCCTGGTCTTGCTCGCATATCTGCTGCCACAAATCCAAGTTGGCGTCAAACACCTCCAGCGGGTCATCCTGATTCTGGGCCAGAGCCGCCAGGCAGGCCAGCCCCAATGGCGTGTAGGTCGGGCCGGTACGGGGTGAAAAGACCAATATCATGAAACTTCCTCGGGGGAAAATGTAAATATCATAATATAATTCAGCAAATGCGGACGCATATTCCAGCTGCATTATGCGGGTGTTTTTTTTCTGTCTGGGCTGCAATTCCCCCAAGCCGGGCAGCAGGCCCCTACGCTGTCAGACCAGGTCGCATCTCTCTCCGAGACTGGGCCTGGCAGTGTTCCCCTGCTGCCGGGGCTACCAAGGCAGATGCAGGTGTTTCTCGCCCGGATTGAATTGCCCCGCTTGCGCTTTTATATTAGACATACTATCTGCAGATTGGATTTAGCCTTCACCCACCGCGGCAGCGCCGTTCACAATCCCCTGCCTACCAAAATCAAAAGGAAAATCACATGAAGTTGTCCGCCACTTTGCTGGTACTGATCCCTGCATTGATGCTGGCAGAGCCGGTGTCTCTAATCGACCTGCAGGATACCCTGCTGGCTCGACAGGCCCACCAGGGCGGCAAGACCACCCTGGTGCAGGAAAAATTCACCCCTCATAGTCAGTTCGGGCGCGGAGCCTGGCAGACTCCGAAGCGGGTGCACGGAACCCACCCTGACAGTGAGCAGATTCTCAGCTACGTCAGCAGCAGCCTGGAAAACGATGGCCTGCGCATGACTACCACTGCCGCAATCAGCAATTTCAAAACCGCAACCGGCGCCGAGCCGATGGTCTCTAACGAACTAGCGCGGACCATCGAGCTGCCGCCGGAGGCCACCGGAAAAACCCTCACCGCACAGTTCAAATACAGCGGCCGGGGCGAGGCCGGGACCTATATCGTCTTTTTACCCGGACCGCACCCGCTGGTGCGCAGTGGCTCGGCTGTGATTCCGGCCGGGGCCACGCAGGCGACTGCCTTCCTGCGCCTGGGCGGTGCCGGAGACATCAAGGTCGAGTCGGCGGAAATCGCCCTCCTGACCAGCGAGGTCCCATCCGATCAGCCGGATGTGCTCGCTTATGCCCACGGTTATCTGGATGCCAAATTCTTCCTGCCGGAAAAAACTCCATTCCCGCTCTCCTTCATCCTGAAGCGTGACAAGAGCAAGCGTTACCGCCAGGTCTTCCTGCTCCTGCAGCTGCCCCAGGGATACCGCCTGACCGGCTGCGATAAAACCCTGAAGATTGTCAGCAATGCATCCGGCCTGGTCCGCCTCGCTGCCGATAAGGCCATGGCCAGCACTATTACCGATAATGACTTCTGCGTCTGGCGCCCGCCACTGGTGCTGCTGCAGTCCGACCTGGCCCCCTCAGAAGAACTCGCAGTCATGCGCTACGGCCTCGAGGTCGAAGGCAAGGCCCTGCCCCAACATGAACTGCGACTCGGCACCATGGCGAAAATCTCCGCCCCGGCACCGCAGCTGTTCCATACCGGCATTATGCAGCAGTACGGACTGAATCTCGACCGCCCGGAGGCAGAAGCGTACACCGCGCTGCTGGCCGGCAGCGGCTTCAATGCCCTGCAGGGCGGGCCCTCAGAGGAGCTGAAAGAACAATTAACGGCCGGGAAATTCCTGCACATCGGCGGAGTCTGGAGCATCCGCGACGGCTATCCCCGGGGGAAAAACCCGCCCTTCCTGGGCATTGACGGCAAGCAGTTCCGCGACCAGGTCTGTCCCATCGCCAGCGCCCAAGCAGGCTTCTTCGATGCGACCTTGCGCGACGCCATGGCCCGGATGGATCATTTCAGCAACAACTGGGAAGCCTACTCCAGCGATTACAAAGGCTGCTTCTGCCCGCAGTGCTGCACCGCCTTTGCCCAGTTCGCCGCCATTCCCGAAGCAGAGCTCAAGGCAGTCTGGCCGCAGGAGGTCATCCGCCGCCATCACGACCAATGGGTGCGCTTCCGCTCGCGGCAGCACGCCGCGATCATCGCCGCTCTGGAAGAGAGCATCAGCCGCATCGGTAGGGAGCTAGGCCGGGAGAGTCATTTCATACCTATGCTCTCCCGTTCAGTCTGCTCGGATGCGCTAACCTTTGGACAGCAGTACTCACCGGTCGATTTCCTAAAGCACCTGAAACTGGTCAATGTCTGGGGGCCGTACACCCATTCGGCCGGCAGGCACAGACTGTACAGCTACCTCCCGGGCAAATACCTGACCCATTACCTCGAGGTGCGCGATGTCAAACGCTTCGTGGATAAATACTCGGAACAGCCGGTCGGCATCATCGGCCTGCCTTACGGCTGCCATGGCACCAACGTTAACCCGCCCGAAGCCATCGCCCTGGAGACCATCGACAACTTCCTGACCGGCTATGCCGCTTCCCTGATCTACTGGTTCAACTTCGACTACCGCTACTATACCCGGATGACCGAAGCCAACCGCAAGATGGCTCTGTATGAAGAGCAAGTCCGCACCTGGCCCCGGGACAACACTGTCCGGGTCGAAGCCGCTGCACCGGTCATCAGCCCGGAGCATATCCGCGCTTGGCTGGCCTCCAGCAAACTCTGCCCCGAGATCGAGAGCATTACCTCGACCATCCAGCTGCAGGCCTACCGCCAGGACCAGCGACTCCTGGCCGCAGTCGGGAATTTCTGGGAGAAGAGCCCGGTCTTCATCAAGCTCAGTGCGCCTGACCTCAGCGGTGATTATCTGCTGCTCCAGCCCCACCGCGGGCAATATCGCCGCACCAGCGGCACGGAGCTCTCGGCCGGAATCAAGCTGTACATCCCGGCCCTGACTTGGGAGTTCTTCCTGCTCGAACCGGATCGGGGCCAGGCGGTCAGCGGCACGGAATGCCGCGCTACTGATATCGAGGCCCTCTATGCCGAAACGCTCCCCCTGCTGCGCGCAACCATGGACCAGGAGAACGCCGACCTGTCCCGCCGCAAACACGAGTCCAGCATCGTGGAATACAACTTCGCTGAGACCCCGGAAATCGTCTCCGGGCCGGTGACCCTGAAGGAACTCCGGCGCGAGGACAAGCAGGCCCTCGAGGTCCTGGCCCCGAAATACCGCCTGGTGCTGGAGCCTGAACACGGCGGGCAAATCGCCTCGCTGCTCTGCCACGAGCAGGAATTGGCCTCGACCTGGATCGGCCGGGTCGGATTTCTGAAGCCCTCCAGCTTCATCTGTGATTCCGCCCTGCAGATCCGGCAAATCCGGGCTCTGGCGCAGGGAGTGGAAGTGGAATTATACCGCAAAAATATCTCCGGGCTAGACCTGACGGTGACCTGGACCTTCCGCCCCGACGGCTTTACCCAGCGGGTCGGCGTCAGCAACGCCACAGCAGCAAGCTTCACCCTCATCCCCCGCTTCCATTCCATGATGCGTTTTCTGGCACCGGATGGGACCTTCACCGTCGGCACCGACAGTTTCCGCAGCGAACCGCAGCACCGGCTGCTGCTGACTGCCACTGACAGCGAAAAGCTCGCCCCCCGCCTGGGTGTGAATACCCCCCTGGCGCTGCCATCCGGGCCGGTTGAATTCACTGCCCCGGGTCAGCCCCAGAAGCTGATTTTCCAAACCGAGGCTCCGCTTTACGGGATATATCTCTGGAATTCACCCGGCGCCGAAAACGGCTCCTTCGAACCGATTTTCACCCCCAGAAAACTCCAGCCGGGACAGAGCACTGAATTCGAGCAGCAACTACATCTGCCCTGAGCTTCCCACCCACCCGCCACCGCAGCACGGAACCGGAGCGGCTCGACTGACCTGACCTGACCAGCCGCTCCGGAGTAAGCCGGCCGCAGACAGACCAAATATGGAGCGGAATACGCGAGTTCCCTCTTTTTTTGTTTCTTAACTTGACTGTCCTTCTCCTGCCAAGGCTTTTAACAGACTAAAGCTTAACTCCTGCAGGATATACAGATGTGGCTTGGTTGCCAGTTCGGGCGGCTCTGGAAAAACTCCCACTATTTTTGTTCTAAACTTTTCATTTCGGCACAAAAAAAAGCACCCTGGCATAACACCAGAGTGCTTAAATTGGTAGCGGGAGTAGGATTTGAACCTACGGCCTTCAGGTTATGAGCCTGACGAGCTACCGGGCTGCTCCATCCCGCAATAATTTCTTGTAACGATTATTACTATACCAGCCTTCTGGAGTTTTACAAGTGCAAAACTGAAAAAATGTGCTAAAAATGTGCAAACTGCAGTTTATTCCGCGAATCGCAGGAAAATCAAGCCAGGCCGGCCTGGGTCATTCTGCCCTCCGGCCGTGACATTTTCGACTGCGGTCCGGCGGATTCCTCTAGAGCGTGGGGACCTTGGTCCATTTGTCCGTGCCCTTGACGTTCTTGATCAGGCAGTCGAGGAAGACCATCTCCTCCACCCCCTCGTCGATGCCGGGGAAATCACCGCGGGCCTGGCTGTCCCCCGCCAAGCGGGCTTTGATGCAGGCTAGGAAATTAGCATAGACATTGGCGAAGGCCTCAAAGAATCCCTCCGGGTGGCCGGCGGGAAGGTGGGTCACGGCGGCGGCTTCCGGTCCGACGCCGGCCCAGCCGCGGCGGTATGTCCGCATGGGCTCGACATTCGAGCGCAGGAACAGGTCTTCCGGCGTTTCCTGGCGCCATTCCAGAGCGCCCTCGGTGCCATAGATATAGATGCGGAAATTATTTTCCTGTCCGGTGGAGACTTCGCTGCAGAAGACCGCGCCCTTGGCGCCGTTCTTGAAGCGCATCAGCACTGAGCCGTCGTCATCGACCTGCCGGCCTGGGACGAAGCTGGTCAGATCGGCACAGAGTTCCTCGATATCCAGTCCGGTGATGTATTTGATCAGATTCTGGGAATGGGTGCCGATGTCGCCCATACAGCCGCAGGCCCCGGCGATGTTCGGATCGACCCGCCACACGGCCTGCTTGCCAGCCTGCGGGGAAGCCAGCCAGCCCAAAGAATACTCCACAACAATCTTGCGGATTTGTCCCAGGGTACCGGCGGCGACCATCGCCTTGGCCTGTTTGACCATAGGATAGCCGGTGTAATTGTGCATCAGTCCGAAGACCATCCCGGACTTGCGCACCACTTCGCGCAACGCCAGGGCCTGTTCGAGGTTCATGGTCAAGGGTTTCTCGCACAAGACATTGAAACCAGCCTCCAGGAAAGCCTTGGCAATCGGGTAATGTCCGTTGTTAGGCGTCACCACGGACACAAAATCGATGCGCTGAGCCGCCGGCAGGGCCAGCTCTCCGGCCAGCATTTCCTGGTAACTGCCATAGACCCGCTTCGGGTCAAGATACAGCGATTTCCCCGTCTCCTGACTGCGCTTGGCATCGGTGCAGAAAGCGCCCGCGACCAGCTCCGCCTCACCGGTGAACTGTGCTGCCTTGCGGTGGACATCGCCGATGAAGGCACCAATCCCGCCGCCGACCATACCCATTCTGAGTTTCCTGTTCATCGTTGTTCCTTTCCTGTAACTCCTGTATCAGTTATCATGCAACGGCAAACTGCAGAACCGTATCAACCCAGTTCGTCTGCCCGGACTAAACGGCTTATTATATTCCTGGACCAGGACTTTGCAAGTCCAGACCGCGGCATTCCTGCTCCAGGCGGACAAAAAAGGCCGCCATGAACTCGTATCGTTGGGTGGCCAGGCGGCGGCCGCTGGCAGTCAGCATTTTAGCGGGCAGGTACTGCAGTTTGACCAGGAATTCGCGGTAGGCGCTGTCCTCCCGGCTGTAGCTCTCCGCCCCGAGGGCCTGTTCGCGGGTGTTGTGCACCCGGGCGCCGATGCGACCGGCGAAATGGAAGGACCGGGCCAGTCCGACCGCACCCAGGCTGTCCAGTTTGTCGGCATCGAACACCACCCTGGCTGCCAGGCTGGCCGGCCGGGCGCCGCCGCGGGCCCGGTAGCGGTGCGTGCTGACGCAGTCGGTGACGGCCTGAATGAACTGCTCGTCCTGCACCCCCAGTCCGGTCAGAATCTGCCGGACCATGGCCGCGCCCAGGGCGGCGTGGCAGGTCTTCCCCTGGTCCTGCAGTTCCTGCTGGCGGCCGATATCGTGCAGCAGCGCAGCATAATCCACCAGCAGCGCATCCGCCTGTTCCGCCCTGGCCAGGATGGCGCCATTCTGGCGCACCCGCAAGGTATGGTCGTAGTCGTGACAGGAGGGCATGGTCGCAAAAATCTCCCGCACCTTGGCTTCCAGGGCGGGCAACAGCTCCTGTAGTTTGTTATCCGTCATGGCCGCCACCTCTCCGGCGGGAGCAGCAGCATGCAGTCGCCGTAACTGAAGAAGCGCATTTTTTGGGCGATGGCCTCCTGATAGGCGGCGAAGACCTGCTCGCGCGGGCAGAAGGTGCAAATCAGCATCAGCAGCGTCGACTGCGGCAGATGGAAATTAGTCAGCAATGCGTCTACGACTCGCGGCTGGTAAGGTGGGTACAGGAAGATATCGGTTCTGCCCGTTCCGGGTAGCACTTCTCCTCCGGGGGTGGCACAGGTCTCCAGGACCCGTACCGTAGTGGTGCCGACGCAGAAAATCCTGCCGCCCTGCTGCCGGGTGCGATTGACTGCAGCGGCGGCCGCCGCGGTCAGTTCATAGAATTCCGAGTGCATCTTGTGCTCTTCTATATTCTCCGCTTCGACCGGTTTGAAGGTCCCGGCCCCGACGTGCAGAGTCAGCCGGACCAGCTGCACCCCGGATTGTTCGAGTCGGCTCAGTATTTCCGGGGTGAAATGCAGGCCGGCAGTGGGGGCGGCCACGGCTCCCGGCTGGCGGGCGAAGACGGTCTGATAGCGATCACGGTCCTCCGCCCTTGGCTCGCGGTTGATATATGGCGGCAGGGGAACCTGGCCGCATTTCTGCAACAAGGAAAGCACCTCCGGGGTGGAGAAGCGAATGCGGAAATACCCCTCGCTGGTCTTCTCTTCCACCACGAAAAAAGCATCTGCACCGCGCAGGCAGACCTTCGCGCCTGGAGCCAGCCGCCGACCGGGCCGGAGCATCGCCTGCCATTGGTCAGCTGCGCCCTGCTGCTCCAGCAACAGTGCTTCCACTCTGCCGCCGCTGCCGCTGCGTTCACCCCAGACCCGGGCCGGGATCACCTTGGTGTCATTCAGAACCAGACAGTCACCGGGTCGCAGATACTCGGAAAAATCGGCGAACGGGGTGATTTTCCGCCGTCCGCTCTGCCGGCAGAGGCTCAGCATCCGGGAGCTGTCCCGGCGTTCGGCAGGATACTGGGCAATCAGTTCTGGGGGCAGAACGAAATCGAAATCAGATACTTTCATTGCCGTGGGGCATCAGCGCATCGCGCGTGCCATTTCCTTCTTGTCATCACGTTCTTTCAGGCTCTCGCGCTTGTCATGGACATTCTTGCCCCGGCAGAGACCGAGAGAGACCTTGATGCGCCCGCGCTCATTAAAATACACCGACAGGGGGATCAGAGTCAGACCTTTGGCTTCGATGCTGCGTTTCAATTGTGTAATCTGGCGTTTATGCAGCAGCAGGCGGCGGTCCCGGCGGGGCTGGTGGTTGTTGCGGTTCCCCTGCTCGTAAGGAGCAATATTGGCCCCGACCAGGAACAACTCTCCGTTCACCACCCGGGCATAGGAATCAGCCAGCGACATCCCGCCTGCGCGGCAGGACTTGACCTCAGTGCCAGTTAATTCAATGCCGGCCTCAAAGTCCTCCAGAACCGTATAGTCGTGCCGGGCTTTCTTGTTCTGGGTAATATTTTTCGAGAAGCTCTTTTTCTGCATATTTTTTTGTACCTGGGCTGGTGTTAAATATAACCGCAGTCAGGACAAACGCAACTGCCGGAAGGCAAATCCCCGCTCGCAGAGCGAACTTTGCCGCCATGCGGCGGCCGGGAGGGGGGAAATACTCTGCGGGCATCGGAGAGACCCAGGGAATTAAACTGGAACCAGCTGCTTGGTCAGGGGATGGAATTGGCAAAAGCCACCCGGGCGAGAAAACCGCAGTGCAAGCTTGCCGGTGAATCCGGAATGGATGCCTGCAAAAAAATGGCGGGTTGTTGCATATACGCTTTAGGGGTTTATATTTTATGCTTTGAAAGTTGCAGATGTAATGATGTTCAAAACTCCGCTCACCAATTCTGCCCACGGTTCCAGGTTCATTCCTGGGTTGCTGCTGTTTGCTCTTTATTGCAGCAATCTGGCGTTGCCATTGCTGCATCATTTTGAGATCGGCAGTGCAGGTCAGCAGCGAATGCCGGCGGCCGGGGTGGTTTGGCAGCCCCAGGAACAGGTCTTTACTCACAACCAGGACCTGTGCCCAATCTGCCAGAACAGTTATGTCAATCAGTATTTCCAGGTTTTCCGCCCGATGTTGTTTTCCGGGCCAGCGCCGCTCTATCGCGAACCGATTCTGAATCCTGCGAGACGGCTGCTGGTGCGACATGAACATAGCGGACAGCCCAGAGCGCCACCGCAGTTATAATTCTATTGCCTTCCCAGATCGTTGCCTGACCGGCAAAGCCCGGCGACCCCGCAGTTCAGAACAGGGTTCCGCCGGCAAGTCCGGCCACACACAGTCCTGTTTTGCCACCCTGCCGCAGGCCGGAAGATTCTCCGTATTTGCTCCGGCACTGCCGCAATGGACCTGCCTATGAACCGCCTCGGCACTGCCGGCGGCAGATGCCGACTCAGTGCAGAACCGGTCGGGAATCAACTTCTTCACCCTGGAAAATAATCAGTAAAGGATGGATTATGCGCCAAACACATTGTCTGCGTCTTGCGCTTTGCCTTAGTTTTTTCACCGTGCTCAACCGGCTGCCGGCCCAAAATGCCCCGGCGGAGGACCTCCGCCAACAGCTCCAATTGCTGCAGCAGCAGATTCAGCAGATGCGCCAGGAGCACTCCGCAGCCATGCACCGCATGCAGGCCGAGATTCAGGAGCTCAAAGCCCGTGCGACCCAGGCCCCGGCCGCGGCCGCCGCGGCGGTCCCGGCGGTGGTTGCCGGTCAGAATACCGCCCGGCTGCTGCAGCCCGGTGCCGGCGACCCTGCGCCGGCGGGGGATTCCCGGGCAGAAGACCTCCTGGAACGATTTATTCAGCAGCATGCCGCGCCAGTCCTGCCGGCAAAGGTAGCGGATTCCCTGAGCCTTGATGCCTCGGTAGTGATTGATGCCTATTATCATCGCGACGGCAGCCGGGAGGGAATTTCTCATCTGAAAGAGCACATCAGCGGTTTCGGACATCACCACCACGGGCATGAGCACGGGGTGATCGAAAATGGTTTCAACCTGCGCCATATTGAGCTGGGGCTCTCCGCCGCCGTCGATCCCTATTTCACCGCCTGGACAACCCTGGCCTTCGAGCATCAGGAAGGCGTCGAAGTGGAAGAAGCGGTAGTGCAAACCACCAGCCTGCCCTGGAACCTTACCCTGGCTGCAGGACGTTTCATGAGCGGTATCGGGCGTCTCAACCGGCAGCATTCGCATAACTGGGATTTCATCGACACGCCCCTGGTTTATGAAAAACTGTTTGGCGGCCACGGGGTGACTGAAACCGGACTGCAGCTCACCTGGCTGGCGCCGACACCGTTCTATATGCTGTTCGGGGTGGAAGCCGCGAACGGAGAAAATGAACTGCTCAGCAATTCCATCGGCGGAGAAGAACTGCCCGAGCATGACGGACCCAGGCTGTGGACCGCATTTATGAAAGTGTCGCCGAATCTGGGACCACGGCATGACCTCCAGCTGGGACTGTCCTGGCTAAAGGCCCGGAACCAGGAACAGCATGACGAAGACGAAGACGAACTGCCGGACCTCTGGCTGGACGGTTCCAGCCAGGTCTACGGTGCGGATTTCGTCTACAAATACAATGCCCAAAAGGCACACGGACATGGCGATTTCACCCTGCAGGCAGAATATTTCCAGCGGAAAAAATCTCTGCAGGTGGAAAATTCACTGCTCGCGAGCGATCTGACCGGGCATCACCGCCTGGACTGGCAGGACGGTTATTACCTGCAGGCCGCCTACGGCATCCTGCCCCGCTGGCGCCTGGGACTGCGCTGGGAAGAGGTCGGCATCCGCAATGACAGTTCCTTCCCGGACGGACAGAACGCAGATTTCGGCGCCAGCAACCGGGCCACCGCCATGCTGGACTGGAAGCTTTCCGAGTTTTCCTTGTTGCGCCTGCAGACCGGACGCAGCAATTATCATACTGAAGAAGGTCGTCAGAAAGCCTGGGAACTCGGGCTCCAGATTCAAATCAGCATCGGCGAACATAAAGCGCATGATTTCTAAAGGAGGACGGCTGTGAAAAAACATTTTGGCACCACCCTGCGACGGGCTTTTGGCCTGGTTTGCCTGACCCTTTCCTGCTTTCTACAAGGCGCGGAAACCATCACCATTCTGACTACCACCACAGACCTGGCGGATATCACCCGTCAGATCACCGGTGAACTGGCGGAAGTCAGCAGCCTGTGTGACGGCCGGGAGGACCCCCATGCCCTGACCGTCCGCCCGAGCTTCATCGTCAAGGCCAGGACGGCCCAGGTCTGGGTCCGGGTTGGCATGGAACTCGAGCTGGGCTGGGAACCGCCGATTCTGCGGGACTGCCGGAACCGGCGGATTCAAGTCGGCTCTCCCGCCCATATCGACGTCTCGGAAGCGATCCTGCCGCTGGATGTCCCCCAGGGCGAAGTCACCCGGGACCAGGGCGATATCCATGCCTTTGGTAATCCCCATTACTGGCTGGACCCCCTGAACGGCCGTCTAGCCGCCCGTTTTATTGCCGCCCGACTGGCAAAACTCTATCCTGAACACGAAGCGGCATTCAATACCAATCTGGCCCGTTTTCTGAACGCTCTGGATGCCCGCATGTTCGGAGAACCGCTGGTCAACTGCGCCGGGGGAGCCCGGCTCTGGCAGTGGCTGCTCGCCGGAACCATGGACAACGAGCTGGGCAAACTGCCCGGCGCGGTCAAGCCCGGCGGCTGGTATGCCGCCTTGCGCCCTTATGCGGGCGCTCCGGTTGCGACCTATCACCGCAGCTGGATTTACCTGCTGCAACGCTTCCAGCTCAGCCTAGCCGGCGAACTGGAGCCCAAACCCGGCATTCCTCCCAGCCCGAAACATCTGCATCAGCTCAGTGAAAGCTTCCAGGCGAAGGGAGTCCGGATCATTCTGCAGGAGCCGTTTTACAGCCCGAAAGCGGCCGCTTTGCTCGCCGCCCGGCTGGACGGCCTGAAGGTTCTGGTCTGTGCCAACAGCACCGGCGGCGGAGCCGGGGCCGGATCGTATCTGGAGATGCTGGACCAGGTGATCAGTGCTTTGGCAGGGGCGTTAAAGGAATGATGCAAGACCATGGCTGAGATGCTCATTGAATGCCGGAAACTGTGCCTGGGATATGGGGCAACTTGCGTGTTGGCGGAAGTCGACCTGAAGATCCCCCGGGGAATCCTGCTGCCGTTTGTCGGACCGAATGGCGCCGGTAAAACGACGCTGTTCAATACTCTGCTGGGGTTGCATAAACCGTCCGGGGGCAGCCTGATCCGCAATTTCGGACACTGGCCGCCCGGCTACGTCCCGCAGCAGAAAACCATCGACCCCCGGTATCCGGTATCAGTCCGCCAGCTGGTCGCGATGGGGTTTTATCCTGAAACCGGCCCCTTTCGGCAACCGGGGTCGGAGCTGCTTGAGCGCCTGGAAAATACCCTGCAGCACTTCGGCCTGCTGGAACACCAGCAGAAAACCTTTGCTGAGCTCTCCGGAGGCCTGAAACAAAAAACCTTGATCGCCAGAGCCTTTGCCGGACGGTCCGAAGTCATCTTCCTGGACGAGCCTACCGCCGGACTGGATGCCGCTTCGGAAGATGACCTGCTGCAGCTGATCAGGAACCTCAACCGCAACCAGCAAAAAAGCATCCTGCTGGCGCACCATCGCCTGGAAGACCTGTCAAGCCTGGCGGGACAGGTCTGCCTG
>JAAYYJ010000479.1 GCA_012515455.1 Oligosphaeraceae bacterium | reverse complement strand
TATGGCTGCCCATGTGACCATGCATGTCATAGACTGGAAAACCGGCATTGCCTTGCTGCCAGAATTTCTCGGCCAGAGAACCCCGCGTCGTCCAAATGCTCATAGTTGCGCCCCCTGCAATAATGCTGCCAGATTCCCGCCCGCGATTTGCGCGACTGACTCCTGCGGCAGACCGGAATGCCGGATCTGCAGCATCCCGTTGCCGTGATTGTAGCGTGGAAAACCGCTGCCGTACAGTATGCGACCGGGGCCATATTTTTCGGCCAGGTCCCGAATGCCCTCCGGGACCCAGTACCCTGCGGTCTCAAAATAGAAATTGGGATAATTCTCAAGCAGTGGCCGGATATTGCGGTCGCTGCCCCATTTCCCGACCGACTCCTGGTAGATTGCCGTCAGTGCCGGGAATTCCGCCATAAAGGCGTAGAGCTCGGCCCAGCGCCCGGCGAAGGCATTCAGCAGTACCGGCACCTTGCGTTCAACCGCGGCAGAGAGAATTTTTCCCAGGGACAGGCGGCAGGGGACGTAGCGATGGGCGAAAGGGGAAAGGGTGATGGCGGCAATGCGGTTTTCCTTGAAGCTGGCAAAGAATTGCTCCGGGGGCGGAATCTCCTCGCATTGCGAGGGCAGGATGCACCATACTCCCGCCAGGCGGCCGCTGTGGTCGGCGCGCAGCATTTCGGCCAGGTCGGCATTGGTCTGCAGCGCCCCGGCCGGATCGAGATTCAGATGGCGGACCAGGGCCTTGCCGACACCGTAGTAATCCATTTCCTGCAGCAGCGCAGCTGCGTCAGGGGCACAATTGCCACCGTTCATGGGCAGCCCCAAACAACAGTTGGCATCATAAAAAAACAACTCCTGCATGGTCATTTTCTCCAGTGGCTCCGGTGCTGACTGCGTGCCAGTGCCGTAGCCCAGCCCTGGCATGTGCAGAATTAAAACGAGAAAGATAAAGCCTGAAACCGAAAAAACAACCCCGGGGCGGTAATTTCCTTCGCCCCGGGGAATGATTGGGTGAGCATCATTGCAGCAGGAAGGTCTTTTCGCTGCGGGCTCCGGTAGCGACATTGCTGGCCCGGATGCGCCAGGGGGTGCCGGGGGCGGCCGCGGCAGGCTGGTCTCCCGGCAGCGGATATTGTCCCTGCCGGGAGAGATCATTGAAGGCGAGCTGGAAAGACCACTCCGCCTGACCATCCCGGGCCAGCAGATTCCGGCTGTACCAGGGCAGGACAGAGCCGTCGGGATGGACCACCTCCAGGCGGAACACCTGCTGACCCGTGCCGCTGCGCAGACGTACGCGCTGAGTACCGCCAGGAGCGACCACGGGCTCGAGGTCCATTTTCATGACCTCGGCCTGGTCCTGGAGGATGGCGAAGACCTGAGCCAGGTCTGTCACCACTCTGGTGCTGAACTGGTTCCCCTGCCCCACATATTTGCCGTTGCGGGCATCGTAGATATGCCCGGATACCGGCAGGGTGACGGTGACCAGGCGACCACTCTCGGGCTTGCCGATGTAGTTCTGCTTCGCACTGCCGTCAAACTGCAGAATGCCGAAGACCTGATTTTTGCCGCTGCTGCGCAGCATAGTGGTGCAGGGGAAGAGCTTCCCCTGCTCGTCGACAATGCTGCAATTCGGGGTGACCGCACTGCTGTTCAGAATGCCTCCAACCAAGGTCCGCAGATTCTGACAGAGCTGTTCCGCACCGGTCTTGACGGTAGAGGTCTCGCCGCCGACCCCGCCTAAACTGACGGTCTGATAAGCGCTGATCAGGAAGTTAAAGGTGATCATCCGGCCTTTTCCGACGGTTTTGACCTGCATCACCGCCTCCCCGGGCAAAGCGACCTGGAAACGGCCTGCCACGGCCGGGATTCCGAGCCGGGCATCGGCCGCCAGCTCCAGGTCGGTCGCCCGGGGCCGGATTTCGCCTGCGGCAACGGCCTGGAGGGTGCCGTGTTCATTGTAATGCCCAGGCGCGAAATCGGCAATCACGGTACCGCCGGCCTGCATAAACGCCTCCAGGTTTTGCCGCTGCGGCTCAGACAACGCGATGGCTGCCGGCAGTATCACAACCTTGACCTCGGGAATCGCCCGGGCGAATTCCTGATACGGAATGAACTTGAAGTCGATTTTCAAATCTTTCAGCAAGGCATTCCAGGCCGTCTGGCTGGATTGCCATTCATTGCCGCCGAAGGTCCCCATGGCGGCAAACAACGAGGGCTGGGAAAACAACAGCGCGACCTGCGGCTGCACCAGCGGTGCGGACAACACCAGCTTGCCGATGCCGCGCTTGAGCTCCAGCAGATTGTCAGAATAGAATTTCAGATTAGGCGTGGGGGTCAGGTCACCGTTGAGGGCGCTGCCGTGCCAGTTGGGCATCATATTCGCGCCCTGGAAAAGATTGCTCCATTGATTGGCCTTCTGATACGGCTCACGGGGGACATGGATTTCCACGTATCCGCCGCCCCATTGGCCGCTGACGAACCCCGGAGGGGCGAAATCATGCACCAGTTTAGTCTGGACGCCGCTGTAGTAGGCCAGGAAATCGATATGCTGCATCAGCTGGGTCCAGTCATAGCTGTAGCCGGGGATCTGCGTACCTGACAGCCCGGCGGTGCTGCCGGGGATGGCCTCGCGCAGGTATCCCCGGATTTTCCCCAGCCACTGATGCGCGAAGACCCCGGCCATAAACATCTTGTGGTCCAGCCAGGGGGCCAGAGCGGTCTTGTCGCTGAGCTCCGACAACTGCACCGGCGTGACCTCATCCCAGGTCTTGAATTCCCGCTTCCATTCCCGATTCAGGTGGTTCAGATCGGCGTACTGCTTCTGCAGCTCCAGGCGGAAAGCACTGAGGCAGTGCTGGGAATAGCAGACCGTGCTGCCCAGGAACTGCTCATCACCTAGGAAATGATGGGTGCAGTTGTAATACTTGTACTGCTGCTTGGCGACCCTCTCAAGGATGAATTCGCGGACCCGCTCCTGCCGCTCCGGATCGGAGAAACAGGGCTCTCGCACCGGGTCGGTGGCGGCATCAGCGCGGTAAGTCCGGCTGGTCTTGTAGAGCGTATCGCCGCTGCCAATGCTGCTGGGATACAGATTGAGGTTGGCTATATTGCGGATATACCCGGAGGACAGATTGTCCTGCGGCCAACCGATGGACAGGAAGTCGAAGCCCAGGTCGCGCAGCAACTTGCTGGTCTCACGGTTGCCGCCCCAGAAATATCCGTGCACCTCGGTGAGGTCCAGCTGCGGAGCAGGACGGGAGACCTCCTCCATGCGCTCCGCAAGCACCCGGCCGCCCCGTAATACCTGGATGAAGATCCGGTACAGGGTGGTGAAGGGGGCCTGCAAGGGCACCGTGTAGGCGTGCTGCGACGGCGCAGCCGGGCGCTCCTGCTGAAACACAATCCGCCCGTCGCTGTCCTCAACCCGGCAGAGAACGGTGGTGTCTTGCTCCTCGCTGACGGGAATCTCCAGGCTGAATGCCAGGGGCTGCCCGAGAGGGAAACAGCGGTCCGGCACCGGCAGAGCCAGGGGCGGTATCAGACAGGTCTCGGGGGTATCAACCCGCACTGCAGCGGCATCCACTATCCTGCCGTCCGACTGCAGCAACTGCATCTCCACCACATGCGCACCGCCGGGCCAGGAAGACGTATCCAGACTGACGTTGTTCTCGCCCGCCTGCAGGTCCAGAGGCAGCTCCTGCACGCTCTGTATCCCGCGTTGCAGATTCTTGACCACGGCTTTGAGGCGCAGATTCTGGCGCTCCGCCGCGCTAATAATGACCGTTTCTTCGCTGCTGCCGCTGAAAGCCGCTGCCGGTTCCTGCCCCGCCAGCCAGCGCAGGGACTTGATCATCGGCAGATACAGATACTCCCAGTAAGGGAAATCGCGGCTGTAGTAGGCCGGACAATCGGTGCTATCGGGATTCTCCGGCAGGGCTTTGAAGTAGCGCAGATTGGTCAGGTAATACCAGCTGGACCCTTGCGTAAAGCAGGCCACCCGGGCTGGGCCGTTTTGATAAACCGAACAGATACGCGCGTCTGCGGCTGCAGTCGTCTTGCGCATGGCCGGTACCTGCAGGAATCCCGCAGGCAAGGGCTGCTTCTGCCCCAGGAGCTCAGCTGGGATGTTCAGGCAGTCCAGGAACAGAATGCCTGCGGACTGCTCCTGCAGCTGCCGCAAGCAGGCAACAAAGCGCTGCTGGACCTGGGTGGCAAAATCGATGCGCTGCACGATGACCAGCTTCGGTGTTGCAGGCAGATTCTCCAACTGATACAGAGTGTACTCTTCCAGTTCAGGCGCGTACTCCGGATTCAGGACCCCGAAATACCCGCGCTGGTTGGTGATTTTGCGCAGTAGGGGCAGGAAACGATAGTTCAAATCCAGGCGTTGCGCGAGCTCGATGATCTGACGTTTATCGGTGCATTCCTGGGTATTGCCAATCTGGCAGAGGTAGAGTATCTCCGGCAGGACGAATGCGGCCGGCTTGAACCATTTTTCGTGCGGGCTGACGGTCTCATGACTGAGCCTCTCCAAATACTCCAGGGGCGCATAGGCGCTGTTCAACAGCTTGTCCCGCAGGACGTCATATTTTGATTTGGGGATGAAGGTAATCGGCTCGGCAGTGACTTTGAGGTTGTCGATGTAGAGGCGTTGCTCCTCCATGGCATAAGTCTGGAAACCCAGCCGGGCCACCGCTGCATTCTCAGGAGTAAAGAAGGTCCGACTGGCCTCCTTCCAATCGTAGCTGTCTTTGCCGCTCAGGATATAGGTTTTGTGTTCCGGCATATACTTCCCGTCATGATCATAGAATTCCAGCAGGAACAGCGCGTATGCGGTGGTAGGATTGTCGCTCTTGACCAGTGCGCTGGCCGTGTATTTACGCCCCGGGTCCAGGAGAAAGAAGGCACTGAAGCCGCCTCTGTGCGGCGCCTCCCGACCCTGCGCCAGCATACAGAAGCCGTTACCGGGAAGGTCGCTTTTGACCCAATGGACATTCTTGCGCACCGGCGCGGTCTGGCTGCTCCAGAAGAATCCCTCCGGCCAGTCCTTGTTCGGGTCCTTGAGCTCGAAACTGCCATTGTGGAGCAAATTTTCGCCCCCGGCGAAGCGTGCCGGCTCCTGCGGATGCGGGTTCCGGCAATCGAACTCCACCCGGTAGGCGAAGGTGCTCCGCCCCAGTTCAATCACCTTCTTGGGGTTGCTCTTGTCATAGGCCCGGCCGTCTTTGATATCGGTATAGTAGTACCCCTTGGGGGCACAGCCGGGAATCAGAAACAGCAGCTCCCAGTCCTCATTGGCAGTCCGCTGCAGCATATACGGCACCGGCTGCTCGTAGTCACTGACGCCGTTGCGCAAGTTGAAGACCGCGATGTGAGCAGGGTCATGGCCAGCAGGCAGAATTACCGACTGTATCGACTGGTTGTATTGTCTGACCCCGCTGACATCAAAGTACGCCTCACTTCGGGGCATCACGCCGCTGGACGGAGTCAGCAACGATACCTCCGGAATCTGCCCGGAATAAGACTTCGGCAGGAGGATTTCCTGCCCTTCCGTCTCAGTAATCATATCCGCCTCGCCCTGGTATTTCTGCAGCAGAGACGGGATATCACCGGAGCATTCCAGCTCGAGGCTGAATTCGCGGCTGCCGCCGGGGGGGATGCTCAGTTCCCGGATGAATCCCTCGACGGTGGAGAGATTGCGGCTCAGCCCGAACCAGGAATAATACGCCGAGACCAGCCGGGGCGGGAAGCGCAACATAGCACCAGTACGATCGTCGTTGCCCATCACCGCCAGCCAGCGGTGAGTCGGCGCTATGACCCACTCGTCAGCACGCACGTTACTGCCGGGATGGACCAGTTCGGCCAGACCTTCCGGGCGGGGCTGAAATACGGTGTTGGTAGTGATGCCGACTTCTTCGCTGCGGCGCAGGAACGTCTGGATCCATAATCCGGCGGCATGCGGCTCTCGGTCGAGGTTTTCCAGCCGGTAGGTTACAGTCAGCAGTGCTCCTTCTGCCGCGAGAGTATAAGTCTTGCGCAGCTTCAGCCAGTCAAAAGCCGCTACCCCCTGGGTAGTGAATGTCAGACTGGCGCCGCCGGCAGCAGGGGCGGGAGTGAATTCAAGGGTCCGGAACAGCTCCCGGACTTGGGCCCCGTCCTGATTCAAGGCCAAAATCTGCTCGGTAAAGGAGCGCTGCCCCGGCACAGTCAGAAGCTTCCCACGATAGCGCAGCGACGACAGACTGCCGCCGACCTCGCTGAAATGTGCTTCCACCTCCCGATTGCGCAACAGGAGCTCCTGCGCCGACAAAAAAACGCTCCAGACACACGACAGAACCAACAGCTTAAAAATCTTCCTGGCCATCATGTTTACCTCACTATCAATGCTGGTTACAGCGTCCGGCTGAAAATGCTCCGGCCGGTCTGGCATCACCGGCAGTCCAACCGGTAAATTTTGTCATTGCGACGTAATTTCCACGCACACGGGAAAGTGACCCTCTGGCCTTGGTCAGCCTGCGCCGCCGGCTGATCCTGAACCCGCAGCTCCTGCACCTCGCACTCCACCGCACCGGTGGTCGGGCCGGTAATCAGCACCGTGTCCCCGGCGGCCAGGCCGCCGGCCTGCAGCACCACTTCCGCCACTGCACTGCGGCAGTAGTAGTTGCTGATCACACCTAGAAATTTTTTCCGCCTCCGGGCCTGACTGTCGCCGGCTTTCGCCCAGGCATCGATGCTCTCACCCAAATAGTATCCGCCCTGCCAAAAACCGCGGTTGAACACTTGCGCCAGATTATCCTGCCAGGCGGACAGTTTTGCCAGCGGCAGGGCACCGGTGGCAAGATACTCGTCGAGGGCCTGACGATAACAGGCCGTGACAGCGGCGACATAATCTGCAGAACGCCCGCGTCCCTCGATCTTCAGAACCGAGACCCCTGAACGCAAAATGCGGGGCAAAATGGTCAGCGTACATAAGTCCTTGGGCGAGAGCAGATATTGGTGATCCAGCAGCACTTCCTGCCCCGTTTCGCTGTCCTGCAGCGTGTAGGTGCGCCGGCAGTTCTGCACACAGGCCCCACGGTTGGCTGAAGCATTGGCCTGGGCCAGGCTCAGATAACAATGCCCGGCCACGGCCATGCACAAGGCCCCGTGGACGAAGATTTCCACCTTCAGAGGCCTGCCCCCGGGACCGCGGATATCCTCAGTCTGGATATAGCGGCAAATGCGCCGGATTTGGCTCAAAGTCAGTTCCCGGGCCAGGACGACCACCTCAGCGTAGCGGGCGTAGAATTTCATGGCCAGACAGTTGCTGATGTTGGCCTGTACCGACACATGTACGGGCAGATGCAGTTCCGCGGCAATCTGCAGCACCGCCAGATCGCTGGCTATCACGGCATCCACTCCGGACTGCTTGGCTGCCAGACAGAGCCGCCTGACCTCGACAAGCTCCCGGTCATAAATCACAGTATTGATAGTAAGCCAAGCCTCTGCCCCGGCATTGTGACTGCGGCGCACCAGCTCCGGCAGATCACGCTGGCTGAAATTGCCCGTCGCGCTGGACCGCATATTGAGCTTGCCGACCCCGAAATATACCGCATCAGCACCGTTTTGCAGTGCCGCAGCCAAGGAGGGAAAATCACCTGCCGGAGCCAGCAGCTGGAATTGTTTCTGGTGCTCGTTCATACGCTAAATAAATCCTGGCAGCGCCTGGTAGCGCAGTGCCCGCCGGCGTGCGGCAGGCGGAAAACTGCCCGCTGCCTGCAGTGCGGCAAGGATAAAATACCACGGTGAGGGGCTTTGTCAAATCCACTCACGCGAAATCAGCCCGGAGCCAGGACAATACGCCCCCCTGCTTGGTGCCGTCCTCAACCCCCGGCCAGGACAGAAGGCCGGCAGGGCAGAAGGGCATAATAAGGTGGCAACAGCACCGCAGAAACATGGCCGCGCAGCAGACCCAGACCAGGTATTATTTGCGGCTGGTGCTTGTAATTTTTTCCGCCCAGATTATATTTATAGATTGTCTTTTTTGTCAATAACCGAAGTACCTGAGTATTAATGCCAAAGAGAACTGCGATGCTGAACTATATTTTTCTGGGCCCTCCCGGGGCCGGCAAGGGCACCATGGGTGAGATGCTGTGCGAACGCACCGGTGTAATCCACCTCTCCACTGGTCAGCTGTTGCGTGATGAAATGGCCAGCGGCTCCGAACTCGGCCAGAAAGTCAAGAGCATTATTGCCAGCGGCGCATTGGTGCCCGATGACATCGTCACTGCCATGGTCAGCAAAAGACTGACCCAAAATGACATCCGCGAACATGGTTGCCTGCTGGACGGATACCCCCGCACCACCGTTCAGGCCGACAGCCTGAAGCGCATTTTCGCCGACAATGCGACCGAGCTGACCGCGGCAGTGCTGGTCGATGCCGACCGCGAAATCCTGCTCGGACGCCTGACCGCCCGCCGGATGTGCAGCAATAAAAGCTGCGGCGCTATCTTCAACCTGCACAGCAACAAGCCCGCCCGCGAGGGACTCTGCGACCGCTGCGGCTCGGCCTTGATCCAGCGCAGCGACGACTCCGAAGAGACCGCTTTGGACCGCCTGCGGGTCTATGACCAGCAGACCGCACCCCTGATTGACTACTACCGGAAAACCGGCAAACTGACGGTGATGAAAAGCCGGGAAATACCGGTGGAACAGAATTTCGCGGCCTTGCTGGCCGCCCTAAAGATGTAGCCGCAGGCTAAACCAGCAGGCATGGACCTGCAGTGCATACCCAGAAACATGGCAAAAGAACGCATTGCAATCTATAGTGAATCCGAGATCACCGGCATCCGGGCCGCGGCGCAGGCCGCAGCCCGGGTCCTGGCCCGCACCTGCGCGGCCGTGCGCCCCGGCATGAGCACCAAAGACATCGATGACCTGGCCGGGAGCTTCATCAAAGAGACCGGCGGCAAAAGCGCCTCCTTGGGCTACCATGGCTACCCGGGACAAATCTGCATCTCCGTCAATGATGAGGTGGTGCACGGCATCGGCAGCCCGCAGCGCATCATCACTGACGGCGATCTGGTCAGCCTGGATGTCTGCGTCAAATACCGCGGCTACGTCGGTGACAACGCCCGCACCATCATCGCCGGCGGCAACGCCACCGAGGCCGCCAGCAGACTGCTGGCAGTGACCCGGGACGCCCTGCAGGCCGGCATCGCGGCCGCCTGCTCCGGCAACTGCGTGAATGACATCAGCACCGCCGTCGAACAGGTCGCCACTGCCGCCGGATACGGCGTGGTCCGGGACCTGGTCGGACACGGCTGCGGCAAAAACATGCATGAGGCCCCGGAAGTGCCCAATTACCGCCAGCCGGGACGCACCCCGGCCCTGCGCCCAGGCATGGTCATCTGCATCGAACCGATGATCAACGCCGGAACCGGACGGGTGCTGGTCGACAACCGGGACCACTGGACCGTGCGCAGCGCGGACCATTCGTTGTCGGCGCATTTCGAACACCAAATCCTGATTACAGATACCCAAGCGGAGATTTTGACATGTCTAAAGAATGCATGAAAATGGAGGGCACAGTAAAAGAATTGCTGCCCAACACCCAGTTCCTGGTCACCCTCGAAAACGGACACGAAATTATCGCCCATATCAGCGGCAAAATGCGCCTCCATTTTATCCGCATCCTGCCCGGAGACCATGTCACGGTCGAAATGTCACCTTATGACCTGGGAAAAGGACGCATCTCATACCGCAAACGCTGACCGGTTACCCCGCTGGCAAAATAATGCTAAACCAATTGCCGAAGCATATTCACCTGACCAGCAAGAGGAAAAATCCTTTTTTACATTATTTTTCAGCCTTTGATTTGTATTTATTAGGTTCAGTAATATATTTATAGTTTTCGCCTTGCCTGATGTTTGCCGGCGACAATGTTTCCGGCCGCGGCGGGCATTTTGAAGGCAAGGGGCTTTGCCATACTACGATGGCAATGCCGATGCGAAAGCCGGAAGGATCAGACGAAAGAGGTCACCATGAAAGTCAGAGCTTCAGTAAAAAAGATTTGCAACAGCTGCCGAATCATCCGGCGGGCGGGTGTCGTCCGGGTTATTTGCAAGAATGCCCGTCACAAGCAGCGCCAGGGCTGATTCACGATTGGGTACTCCCAGCAGTCAGTTGCAGATGCAGCTGTTCGGGAAATCAGAAACACAACATTTCAGGAACAAGAAGATGCCAAGAATCCTCGGTGTGGATATTCCTAACAACAAGCATGTGAATGTCTCTTTGACTTACATTTATGGCATTGGGCCGGCAGTAGCCAGTGACATCTGCCGTCGGTCTCAAATTGATCCCATGATGAAGGCCAGCGATTTGAGCGAGGCCAATATTACTGCCATTTTGCAGATTCTGCACGAGAGTTTTGTGGTGGAGGGTGATCTGCGCCGTCAGGTCGCTCAGAATATCCGCCGCCTGATTGCAATTGGCTCCTACCGTGGTTTACGTCACCGCCGCAGTCTGCCGGTCCGGGGTCAGCGCACCAAGACCAATGCGCGTACCCGCAAGGGCGGCAAGAAGACCGTCGGCGCCATCCGCGACCG
>JAAYYJ010000478.1 GCA_012515455.1 Oligosphaeraceae bacterium | reverse complement strand
CCCCTTTGGCCCCTTTATGTCCCCATTCCTGTTTCCGTTGCACGTTGGATACACTGCGAGCGAATGGCTCGCAGGCACGAGCTACGACCTATGATCTAACACTCAAGAGTCATTTCCACCAGCCAGCCGGCAAACCCCTTGGACGAAGACGCGAAAACTATGCGACGCATTGACCGCGGAATTCGTCGGCAGCCGTTGCCCCATGCGCCGCGAGCAATCGATTTTTTGGAACGTCGGCAGCAAACGCGCCATTTCCCGTGATGGGTTACCCAGGCGATCTGGGTCCCGATATTTTGCCTTGCCCTGAATGGCCCGCAATCCCGGATGGTCATAGGCTTCTGCCAGCGTATCTGCCGCACCTAGAAACCACGACTCCAATTCTTGGCAGGCGATGCGCACCAAGGCATCCTCACGTCCTCCTTGCCGGCAGAGGTCCAGCAGCCGCGCCTTAAGATTCATGCAGTCCGCGCCGTCGTTGTCACGAACCACGACGAAATCGACGCCCGACCAAGCTCGCAGTTTGCGGGGAATGCTCTTCTCCAAGTCCTGTTTGCCCTCATGCTTGATGCATTGAAAATCCAAGCCCGGCAGCAGTCTCGGCAGATATTCATCCAGGCATGCCTTCATGGAGGCCTCTTCGAGCAGGAAAATGATCTTCTTCATCAGCTCCACGCCCCCTTGAACACCCCCTGTCGCCACAACGCCCCCGGTGTATCGCCCTCCTGGACCAGTTTGCGGAGCAAAGGGCTGTCAGCGGCCCGGTGAATGGTGGTAAAACCGTTCTCTTTGGCCAGCCAGTATATTTCATCCAGTCTCAATCCGTTCAGAAATTCTGGTGAGTGGGTAGATACAAAGACCTGTCCTCCGCGCTGGGCGTAAGCGCGAAACTCTTCGGCCAATTCGTTGAGAAGCTCCGGGTAAAGCTGGTTCTCAGGCTCTTCAATCGACAAGAGCGGGAAGGGCTTGGGATCATGGAGCAATACTAGGTAGGCAAACATCTTGATGGTACCGTCCGATACATAACGGGAGATGAAGGGGTCCGTAAAGGCGCCATCTTGAAAGCGCAACACCAGTCGGCCGTCCTCCATCGGCTTGGCCTCAACCCGCTCGACCCCGGGCACCCGACGTTTCATCGCGTCCAGAATAGCATCAAAGCGGTCCCGATGGTACTCGTACAAAAACTGCGCCACCTGGGCAACATTGTCGCCACGCGTGGACAAATGTTCGCTGTAACCGCCTTCACAGCTCGGCCGAGCGTCCGCAATATGAAAATCGGATATGTGCCAATTTTCAATCAAATTGCGGAACTCAGATACCACCCTGAAGCCCTTGAATTGGCCAAGTCCCTTGATGGCCAGGACAGTCGGCTCATCCAGGGTGAATTCCTGTCGTTCCTCTTTTGCGCCTTGTTTCCCATACATTGCCTCGTTCGTAATCGCAGTCCCGCGTCCTCTGCAGAAATCTACAAAATGCCAGGGCTGACCGCGCTGTCCGCGGCGAAATTTGAGCACTTCGCGGGCAATGACGGGCTGGCCGCCATCGGCCTCGATGGTCAATTCGTAGGTCGCCAGTCGTCCGCCGGTTTCGCGGAATTTCACTGCGATAGCAATCGGTCCCGTTGTGCCACGGCTGACCAGTTCTTTGAAGCCACCGCGCTTGGCCACAGCCGTAGCGACATTCTGGTTCAGCGTGTCCTTGAGGAACGTGAACACGTCGAACATTGTCGTCTTGCCACTGCCGTTTTCGCCGACCAGCACCGCCATCCTGGAAAGGTCGGCAATGACCGCGTGTTTGAACACGCGGTAATTACTCACCGCGATGCTCTCGATGTGCATGTTTGCAACGTCCATGAAGCCACCTCAAAATCGTTGTATTACCAAGACGTTCTCACAATTCCAATGTCTGCTGCCGTGGTCCCGTCACGGCCTGTTTGTCCCTGGCCAACTGGGCGATTTCGGGCCAGCTTTGCACGAGTGCGTTGTAGGACAGGGCCTCAGCGGCGCGTTTTTTGCGTTCGCAGAGTGCATAGAGGCGGTAGCAAAGTTCGCGGGCGGGTTCGGCGTGGCTGCCGAGTTTCCGCATCAGCTCCGCAGTGGCCTCTTCGCCTCCGGCTTCAAGGACGCGCACCAGGTGGTGCACGACTTCCCAGGCGCTCAGGCGATGATCCTTCTCCGGGTCCCAGTCCGGGGATAACTCCTTCGGGCTCAGAAGACGCACCTTGCCGGCCTTCGAGGACAGGATGCCGGACTCGACCATGCCGGCGACGCTGGTGTTTTTGGATTTCGAGAGCTGCTCGGCCACGCCGTATTCCCCCTCGGCAAAACCCGTCTGGTCGAACCAGGTCAGCGCCCAGCGGCTGTCGGCATCAAAATCGCCCTCCTGTTCGGCCAGGACTTCATCCAGGGTCTGGTTGATCAGCGCCAATGCCTCACGCACTGAGAGTGCCTTGCCCTCGGCATCAAGTACCCGGGCGTAACGCGTGTACACCGCCATGCCCGGACCAATCGCAGCCTGAGCTAAATCCACAGGAGCTATGTTGCCT
>JAAYYJ010000477.1 GCA_012515455.1 Oligosphaeraceae bacterium | reverse complement strand
GCGCATATCTCCCAGCTGGGTGCTGATCACCGGGTCGGGCATCCCTCGGAAGTGGTCAAGGAAGGCGATGTGGTGGATGTGACCATCCTCGGCGTCGACCTGGAGCGGCGGCGCATCGCACTCTGCCTGGGTGACCCGAAGGAGCAGGAAGAAGCGCCGGCCCAGTTGAGCCTGGAGGAGGAGCGGCAGATCATCTCCGCCGCGGTCGCCGGCCAGACGGTGCAGGGCGAAGTCGAAAGCCAGAAGCCATTCGGGCTGTTTGTGAAATTGCCCAACGGACAGACCGGACTGCTGCATATCAGCCAGATTCCCCTGCCCGAGGGGAACGGCATTCCCATCCGCCAGCTGTATCGGCAGTACCCGCTGCACAGCCAGATCGAGGTAGTGGTCCGCTCAGTCGAGGGGAAACGCATCTCCTTAACCCTGCCCGAAACCCTGGAAATAGAGAAAGACCGGGAACGAACGACGGTAATTGAGGTCAAAGATGGCGACGACAAAAATTTCGGCAGTCTCGGTGATCTGTTTGGCGGCCTGAAGCTCTAATATCCTGCATCCCCCCCCGGGGTTTTTTCTGTGACATACAGTGTGAGTACGAGAGAGTTGAGATGAGCGACAAAAACAAGAAAGAAGGCAAAGACCACCCGGTGTCCCCGGAAAGCCTGCCCGACGCAGAGGCCGAAACGGAACTGGCAATCTCGAACCAGAACCAGGATGACGCAGACGGCAAAGCCGCTGCGGCCCAGCCCGAACCCCTGCCTGACCCCAGCCCGGAAGAACTGCTGGCACTCGCCAACGACCGCTATCTGCGCGCCCGCGCCGATTTCGAGAACTACCGCAAACGCATGGCCCGGGAATTCACCGACGTCCGGGAGAATGCCCGGCAGCAGACCTTGGCGGAATTTCTCGGCATCTATGACTTTATCCTGCTGGCCATTGAACACGCCGAGACAGCCATCGATATGGATGCCATCCGCCAGGGACTGCGCATGATCTTTGCCGAATTTGAACGGACGTTCGACAACCTGGGCGTGAAGCGGATTGAGACCGCCGATCAAGATTTCGACCCCAATCTGCATGAAGCCATCTCCCAGGAAGCCAGTGCGGATATCCCCGAGGGGAAAATCATCCGTCAATGGAAGCCGGGCTTCACGCTGGGGAACCGGCTGCTGCGCCCGGCCAGCGTGGTGGTCTCCTCCGGCCAGCCCGAAGCGCCCCAGGCAGCAGAGGAGACCGGCGCCGAATCCACCTCCAACCAGCCCGAGAAATGATTCCCCGTGACCAATGCCTGCAGGCCGCGGGCCTTTATCCGCGGTCCGGCCGCGCCGGTTTTGGCCGCGGCGCAGGCGTGTTATTCCTGAATTTGGCAAATTACCGTTAAGGATGTTCGTAAGTATGGCTACCTCAGAAGATTATTACACCATATTGGGTGTGGCCCGCAATGCCAGCAAGGATGATATCAAAAAATCCTACCGCAAGCTGGCCATGAAGTACCACCCCGACCGCAATCCCGGCAACCATGAGGCGGAAGATAAATTCAAAAGCATCAACGCCGCCTACGAAGTCCTCAGCGACGAGCAGAAACGTCAGCAGTACGACCACCTGGGACACCAGATGTACACCCAGGGCGGACGCGGCGGCAGCGGCGGCGGCATGAGCGCGGAAGTTATCTTTGCCTCAGTCTTCGGCGGAGACGGGGGGGACTTCTTCAGCAGCTTCTTCGGCGGTAGCAGACGCCGCAAAAACGGCCCCGCCAAAGGGGAAGACCTGCTCTATGAACTGGAAATCGATTTCGAAGACGCGATGTTCGGGGTCGAAAAAACCATCACCATCCCGCGCACCGAGAGCTGCCAGCATTGCCATGGCTCGGGAGCTCAGCCCGGCACCAGCCGCAAAACCTGCCCGCAATGCCAAGGTTCTGGACAGGTGTCCATGTCACAGGGGTTTTTCAGCATCAGCCAGCCCTGCCCCAATTGCCGCGGCACCGGCAGCATCCTGGAGACACCCTGCAGCGAATGCCACGGCGCCGGAGTGCTGCACAAAAGCAAACCCTTGAAAATCACTATCCCCGCCGGTGTGGACAGCGGACAACGACTGCGGGTCTCCGGCGAAGGTAATGCCGGACAGCGCGGCGGACCCAGCGGTGACTTGTTCGTGGCACTGCATGTCCGCCAGCATGAAATTTTTGTCCGGGATGAGCAGGATTTGTACTGCGAGGTGCCGATTCCCTTCAGCATTGCGGTGCTGGGCGGAGAGATCACCGTCCCCACCATCACCGGCAAAGAGGTCCTCAAAGTTCCGGCCGGTATTCAAAGCGGCACCAAACTGCGGATGCGGGGCAAGGGCGTGCCCTCTCTCAATGCCGGCCGCGGCCGCGGGGACCAGTATGTCCGGGTGGTTGTCGAGGTGCCAGTCAATCTGGACTCCAGCCAGCGCAAAAAACTGCAGGAGTTCGCCGAAGCCTGCGACCCGGAGAAAAACCCCTCCACCCACCCGCGACTGCACGCCTTCCTGAAAAAAGCCCGGAAATTCTTCCTGTGAGGATTGCGGCCCTGGTGCCCCGGGAGCGCCTGCGTACCGGGCCCCAGGTTCTTGAGTCATGAGGACTGCCATGCCGGCTCTGGCCTTCATCTTATGCCTGATTTTATCTCTGCCCGGACCCTCCGCACGGGCCCAGGCAGAGCCCGAAAGTGCCGACCAGACTATCCAGAAATGTCTGCTGGATTTGCGTAGCCCGGACCGCGATATCCGCCGGGCGGCCGCCTTGGTCATCGGCAAATACGACAGTCCGGAAGCCCGGGCTGCCCTGCTGCTCTGCCTGAGCGATCCGGATGCCGACATCCGGCAAAGCGCCCTGGTATCCCTGACCGAGGAAAACCAGGCGCTGTCCACTGCGGTCAGCCAGGCCATCCTGGCACTGCTGGCCGATCCTGATGTGCATATCCGCCGGATTGCTTCCTCATTGCTGGACAATGTGGCCATGAGCCACGGTCCTGGCCGGAACTTTACAGTCGTGAACGGCAAAATCGTGCGTCAGCCCAGCACCGCAGTACTGGACCAAAAGCTGCTTGCGGAAGCCCTGAATCGCGCCCTCTCCGACCAGGACCGCTCGGTCCGGCGCAATATCCTGCTTAAGGCGCGCTATTTCCCCGGCCTGCTGCAGCCGCCAGCACTGCTGCCTTTTCTCCAGGATGAATCGATGGAGATCGTGGTGCTGTCCCTGCAAGCCCTGGGGTCAGCGCTGGAGGATGAAGCTGCATTGCCGCCGGCAATCCGCCCGCTGCTGCAGCACCCCCAGACCGCAGTCCGGCTGGAATTGCTGAATTACTTGGTTCGCGCGGGCGACCGCGGCCTGCCCGGGCTGGAAACCCTGGCTGGAGACCAGGAGGCGGAAGTGCGCTTGGGGGCATTACGCCATCTGGCCAATACCGGCAGCCGGGCTTTTTTCCCCAAGCTGCAGCAGGCACTGCTTGATGAAACACTGCCTGCGGCATTGCGGCTGCCACTGCTGAATTCGCTGCGGAATTACGGTGATGACGCACTGCCGGTCTTCCAAGCCACCCTGAACAGCTCGGCGCAGTCCCTGCGCTCTGCCGCCATGCGACACTTGGCTCTGCAAAAACCAGGGACAGTGCCCATCAGCGTGTTTCTGGAATCCCTGCGGGACCCGCTGCCGGAGGTCCGCCATTTTGCCGGACAGGCCCTGCAACGGCAGCAGGAGTCGGTGAGCGACTCGCAAATCCGGGCGCTGCTGCAGACTCCGCACCCCCAGACCCGGACTCTGGCGTTGCGCCTGGCCAGCCGGAATCTGTCTCTGGCCCTGGAACTGGCGCAGCAGGCCTTGCTGGATGAGGACGTGGAGGTGCGCAAAGTCGCGTTGCAGATCATCGCCATCCGGCAGGACGAGCATTCCCTGGAAATACTGCTGCTCAGCCTGGAGGATGAAAACGCGCAAATCCGCGATTATGCGGCGGTGCTGCTGCAGCCGCAGGCCGGAAATCCGCGCGTGGCAGCGGCTTTGCAAAAATATCTCCCGCAGTGCGAGAACGAGGCTTTGAAACAGCGCCTGCAACAGCTGCTGCAAGCAGCGCCAGCCCGGCCGCCGGCCAATATCCGGCGGACCCTGCCCGTGCGTCAACGCCGTCAGCCGGTGGGAAAATAACTGCCCCCGGCTGGAAACGGCGCGCTCCCTGCCCCTGGTATCAGTACTCTGCTGCCGCCAGGATGCTCAGTCCGGATTGAATGGCCGCCGGTGTCGCGGTCACCGTCAGCTCCACCGGGACCAGAGCCGACCCTGCGGGCTGCTGCCATTCCACTGCCAGGACCGCATTTGCCCCCTCGCCGTCGGCCGGCCGGACCAGCCAGCGCTGCCAGGGACCCTCGGGGGTCCGGCCGGACAAATAATCGCGACCGGCAAAGGAACTGCTGCTGCGGGAACCATCCCTGAATTTCAGGACCACGTCCACCTGCTTCTGATCCCGGAAAAACGGATACAGAGTAGTTAACAGCAGGATGCAATTCTGCTTCTCACCAGACAGCTTGAGGGTCACGCTTTGCGGCGGAGGAGCAGTGGGGATTTGGCGCAGTATTATCCGCTGCCCCACCTGCACCGCGCGGGCCAGGTCTCCGGCCCGACGGTTCGACTTCGGAAAAAGTGCCCGGCAGGAGAAGACATAGCCGTCGGCTGGAATGGCCATGCTGCCCATTTCATAGGCGGTGCTATACTCCAGGCTGCCGGATATCTGCTGCACTGTGTCGCCCACCAACGCGATTTCCTGCCCATAGATATTGGTCTTAGTCTCCGGGCCGAAGGCCGGGGTGTAGATATAGATGCCGTTGTCCAGGCGCTCCTGGTTCAAATATACCGCCTGGGGAATGCCCCACTCGAAGGATTTCGCCGGCTGAAAAATAAAATTCGTCGCGGCCAGCGCGGCAAAATCCCAGGGCGGGGGAATTTCCGGTGGCGGGGTCGCCCCGGGATGCGCAAACACATATGGCGTCGAGAGGTCAAAAGTAAGGCCGAAGGCCGACAACGTCTGCCCCGGGAAGCGTTGTTTAAGCACCTCCGCACAGCCAGGCGGCGGAGGCGGCACAGATTCCCACGCCAGAGCCTGGCTGGCTTGCGGCCAGCGGCTGCTGCGGGCATAAAAGAAATTGTCATTGAAGGCGTTGAAATGCTCGGCGCTGCGTTGCGGTGCCTGGCTGTTCCAAGCGTATTCCGCAGTACTGGGGAAGCCGGCCTGATGCGAACGGAAGCCCCAGATGCTGCCCAGGAAATGGGTGACCCCGAGGCTGCGTCCCGCGCTGAACAAGGCCCGTGCCGCGGCCGGGGTATAGAAGGTCGTGACCCAGATTTTTTTCGCCCCGCGGGAATGCAGGTCAATTAAGTCCAAATACTTTCCCCCGGGCGGAAGGCCGTAATTCCAGTACATGATATTGATGTCCGGATCAAGCTTCTCCACGACCTTCGGAAAACCGTTGACCGCCCCCAACTTATAGTTCCTGGCATTGCGGAAACGAGGGTCATTGCGATCGACCATCATGTCATGCCAGGCCGCTATCTCAATGCCCTTCGCACGCATCGCCGCGCAGACCCGATTGAGAAATTCCGGGTAGAACTCCTCACCCGGACGTCCCAGCTTCTCCTCCAGGAGCAAGGCGGCGTGGTGGAATTCATCCGTGCCGATGCACAGGTACTTCTGGCGCCCGAACAATTCGGTCAGCTCATCCAGATAATCGAGATAGACCTCCCAGAACCGGGGATGGGACAAGTCCATGGCCAGCTCCTCATCCCAGACCTTCTTACCGGCGCGCTCACGCTCGCCCGCCAGGGGGAAAATGCGGGGCGCGCTGCGGAAATGACCGATGCTGTTGGTGGCCGGGAAGATGGTAATGCTACGGGCGTTGGCGTAGGCTATAAAAGCCCGTATTTCGTCATCCGTCCAGCCTGGCTTGCGGTTGATCTCGGGATGGCGCCGGCACTCTATCCGCCCGCCGACCTCAAAAATGGCCTGGTTGTACCCTAGTTCAGCCATCAGCGCCAGTTCACGGTAGATTTTCGTATTGCGCGCCGCGGTCACCTCACCGCCGATTTGAAAAAAAGTCCCCCTGAAGGGCGCATCCGGGTAATCGCTGATGCTCAGCTCCGGCAATGCCGTGCGCCCGCCGGGGAAGCACTGCAGCAGCGGCGTGTCCATAATGCAGAGCAGTCGCCCGACTGCCCGCAGCATCCCGGGCAGCTCAGCCGCACTCAGGGTAATGCGTCCGGCTGCAATCGTCAGACGGTACGCTTCACTGTTTGGGCCTGCCGCAGCGGTCTGCAGACGCAGTACGGCGGCCGGTTCAGCCCCTGCCGCCGCCGGGCTCCAGCCGGCTTTCCCGGCCAGCCCTTCCAGCAGCCACTCCCGACTGGGCGCAGGCAAACCGAACTGGTCGTCAAGCTGGAACTGCGGCTGCCCGAAGATGATTTCCCGGCCGCTGGCCTGGTACTCCTGGGGTGCGGGAACCAGCCAGTATGCAGTCTCATCCACGAGATCCCGCCCACTAAGGGGCAGAGAAACAGTACTGCAGAACAGGAACGCGAAGATGATGCTTTTCATAGTATTGCCTGATGGGTTAGAGGTTGCTGTCTCAACGCGACAACAGGAATCAGTTCAAATCCTGGCGGTCGGCATGGTACGGCGAAACCCAGGCCACCCGGTCGACATTCGACATCACGTCATTCATTACCGGTGCCTTGATATTGCGCACATGGCCATCGCAATACACCGCGTTGAAAGACTGGGCGTGCCGGGCACTGATACCCGCCGGCGGCTGGTCCGAAAGCCAGTTGCTGACCGGACCGATGGCAACGGTGTTCATATGACCCTTGATGGAATAATATCGGTGCTTGCCTGGATCGGGAAAACCATACGAGTCCAAAAACAGCGGCGTCTGGGTGGCAGTTTTCACAATCGCCTGGTTGGAGCCAAAACTCTCCAGCCGCAGCCAGCCCGCCCAGCTGGTGTTGTAGGGATCACCCGCCACCCCGCCGTTGACCGCGTAACTGTAATGGATCGCACTGGAACCATCCATTTTGCCGTTCGGATTACGGTCGGAGGGACAGACCAGCTCAGTATTGCGGTTCAAGGTGGTGCAACTCAGATAGCGCAAACTGAGGCTGCTCTGCCGTGAGGACAGATAATACATCCAGCCGTCGCCGATATTCAAATCCGACCCGAACATCACCTCGCCATAGGCGTTGAATTTCAGTTTGGGCCGGCGGTTGCAGGTGGGGGCGAACCAGGAATCATAATCATCGGCATAAAGCATCGAGGCCAGGCCCAGCTGCTTCAGATTCGAACTGCACTTGATCGACTGAG
>JAAYYJ010000476.1 GCA_012515455.1 Oligosphaeraceae bacterium | reverse complement strand
ATGATGGCAATGACCACCAGCAGCTCAATCAAGGTGAACCCACAACGCCCTGGGTTGCAGTGCGCCACTTTGCCGATAATCGTATGGGTTCCGGATTTATTGAGCATAATCAGACTCCCTGTTTTAGTATTGACAGTGATTAAGATTTCGCCTGTGAGAACTCAGGTTTGCACAAATGGTATCAGGAAAGCCGGCACACCGACTGCCGGTGCTGCCAGATACTGCGCGGAATGTGGTGGTTAGCCAACTCAATGGAGGCGGCGAGGTCAAGACCGCCGTTGATGATCTGCAGTATTACCTCGACAGCCGTACTGCCCCATTGGCGGAAATCCAGTGAATAGGTGGTCAAGGGCGGGTTGTAGCAGGCGGCCGACCAGGATTCGCTGTAGGAGACGATACTGATATCCCCGGGGCAGGAAAAACCAAACTGTCGTAAATGGGTGGCAAATGAGCAGCAGAAATGATCTGACCCCCAGAGCAGGGTGGGGCGTTCTCCGGCCGGTCTAGCCGCATAGGCCGACGCCTGGCGGGCCGCGAGGGCAAACTCATCGAGCTGGGAGTCAGCAGGACAAGATTCAACGCTGACTCCGGGATAGTGCACGGCGAGCTTCTGAAAGCGAGCCTGGCTGATGGGGGAGATGCTGTCATACATTATATGACGGTGTCCCAGCGAATAGCCGTAGTCCAGCATTTCACGGTATTCCCGGCTGCTGTCCCGGCTGATCACAGGTAGGACGTCCCGCAGATATTCCCAGCCGAGAAGCAGAAATGGCATCCGAATGGCAGTGAGGTTCTCCGGGCATAACTCGGAATTTGTCCCGGCCAGGACACAACCGTCAATGCCCAGACGATACAGGTTCTCCGGTTGCAGAAAAGCACTCAATTCAGCACTCTCAATGCTCAAAACCTGACATTGGTAGCCGAGGTTCCGGCATTGCTGCGCAAAGCCGGATAATATTTGACTGAAAGCACTGTTGGCAAAACTGTTCTGCGTCGGGCCAGTGAGCAAAAAGGCCAGCTGATGATTGCAGCGACGGGCTAAAGACCGGGCCGCATTCTGAGGCACATAATGGTGCTCCTGGATCAAAGATTCAATCCGCGCCTGCTTGACCGCGCTAACCTGACCCGCAGATACGCCATTCACTACCTTGGAAACAATAGACTTGTCTACCCCTGCCAAACGGGCAAGCTCGCGGATCGTTATACGGCCGGATTTTGACATGCTGCACACCTCTGGAGGATAATATACTCAACCGGTTGAGGAAAGCAAGCAAAAAACATAGAAAACGACTCTGATCTGGATTTTGTTTCGGATAGCAGTTTCAGTTACTGTTTGCTGCTTTGAGGAAGATCATGATTGCGAAGGTCAGTGAAGGGATGGCCAGACAGTAGGCGCAGAGCAGGAGTCTGGCGATGGCTGCCTCGCCGTTTTTATGCATTTGGCACATGATCATCAGGTTATTTGCCGGGGGTACTGCGGCTTCGACCATAAGGACCAGCATGAACATGGGGTCGTCAGGAATCCAGCCTTGATTCCGGGCCAGGATGGTCAGGCCAAAGCCGATGCCGGGCAGGATGACGAGTTTACCCAAGGCGAGGGCCAGGTAGGCATTCCAGGGCACGGTTTGTCCGGGGGGCAGTTTTTCCGCCAGGTTTGCGCCGAGGATCAGCAATGCGCAGGGGAAAACGCCGTGGCTGATCAGCTGTCCGGTATCGATGAGGATGCGCAGGGGGGCCGCCGGCTGCACAATCAGTGCATTCAAGGCCGGCACGGTGGCCAGCAGCAGCCCGGTGCTGGAGGCGAGGATGGGCGGGTTCAGGATCATGCGCCAGTTGATTTCGCGCCAGGATTTTCCCGACAGGGATGGGTATCCCAGCAGCCAGAGCAGTGGCGAATGGCACATCAGGAAGACGGAGATATACGCGATGCTGCGGGATTCGGCGCCGGGGTCGTTAGCGAACAGCGGTGCTCCGGCGGCGATGGCGGCCAGCAGCGGCATAGGCAGATAGCTGGCATTTCCCAGCGAGGTGCTGGTGCTTAAGAGGCGCCGCAGTCCTTTCGGGACCCGGAACAGCCAGCCGAATAGAGTGCCGATGGCTAAACCGCAGAGGGCGAAAACAGCCGCCGCGATCAGCAAGAAGGACCATTTGCCCAAATTCTCCAGGCCGGCATTTTGACTGAGCGAGACCACCAGCAGACTCGGCAGCATGACCGTGATGATGATTTTGCTCAGAGCATTGCGGGCGTTCTGGTTCAGGATGCCACTGCGGCCCAGCCAGACACCGATAAGAATTACCAATACCAGTTTCAGAACGGACAGGAAGCTGACAAGAAAAATTGACATGCGGTTATATTGGTGGGATGGCAGCTGCGGTGGCGGTTAAAGTCATAATATACACCCTGAAGGCAGCCGGGGCAGGGTGGAGTACCGGGGCCGCATTTTGTGCCAGAGTGGTGCTGTGGGCTGGCGGCAGGGTCGACATCAGTGTTGTCCCGGGTCAGTTCTCCAGGCTTTGAGGTACACGAAAGCGGCTCCCATGAGCATGAGTCCGAAGAGCAGGAAAGCGATGATCCGGTAGATGGCATCCAGCTGACTGAGGTCGTAGAAGAAGACCTTGCCGACAATAATGGTGAAGAGCGCCAATCCGAGGTAGCGCAGCGGTGCGTGGTCTCTTTGCAGCCCCCGGTAGACGAAGCAGAAAGCGAAGATGCCCCAGAGCACCGACACGCCTCCGCCCATCAGCCCGGGTAGTTTTGCCTGCAGGATGGTGTTGAGCTCACAGGTGGCATAGATGAACAGCAGTGCCGGCCACAGCATGGCGCAGAGGTTTCCCAAGCGCTGCTCCTGTTCCCGGAATATTGCCTGGAATCCGGAGAGGGCCAGCACCAGCACGGCGAAATTCAGAATCCGCATGGCGCTGTCGCGCCAGAGGAATGCCGGCAGGGTGTAGAGCATTTGCCAGCCCGGGCGGTTTACATCTAGGAAATCGTGCAGGAAGGTCTTGGCGAGGATGGCCAGCAGCAGTGCGGTGAACAGATGGCGCCAGAGGTTCCGGGGGCAGTGCAGGGTCAGCCGGGCCAGGACGAAGGCAGCCAGAAGCCACAGCCAGGTGATCGCAGGTGACCGCAGGGGCGCATAACAGAATCCGATGGTACGGTAAATTTCCAGATTCAGGTAGAGGAACAAGAGGGCAGCGCCAAAGCCCAGCAGTACCAGTGGGGGTGATGCCGGCAGGCGTCGCTCTTTGAGGTCACTGCCGGGCGGAACCGACAGGTCAGCTGTGGCAGGCGGCCGCTGGCAGAGCCGGGCGGCCGCGGCTAGCGCCGCGATGGGTACACAGAACTGCACCAGTCTGGACCAGAAATCGCTCAGAAACAGATCGCTGTCCTGCGGGCGAATGCCGGAGAATGCCTGTGAGAGGTCATAAAAGAGATAGCGCAGGAGTATCAGCCCGAACAGTAGCCAGGCGGTGGCGCGCAAAAAACGGCTCTGCAAGGTAAATCCGAGCCAGAGCATCAGCAATGCCTGCAAAGCCCAGGCGGCTCCCAGCCATTCTTCGGCGAGCACAACCGGGAAGGTCAGGGCCAGGAAAAATGCTGCCAGCCCCAGGAAGGACAGTACCAGCCCTTTGTCGGAGAGTTTCAGATGCAAAAACAAATATGCATGGGCCACATAAAACAAGGCCAGTCCCAGGGTCAGGGGGGCAAAATAGAGCCGGTCCGCGCATTGGCGGTCAATCAGCAGCCAGGATAGCAGGAAGAACAGGCTGGCATTGGTCAGCAGTGCCAGCACTTCCAGGACGGTGGCAGGGATGCGCCGTCGGAGGTTATGGATGAAGGTGGCAGTGGAATACAGGGCAAAGAACAAGAACAGGGCCAGGAGCAGCAGCAGGAAGTCCTCGGGGGCGTAGAATTTCCAGTAGGAGAGGTAATACAGGGCGTAGCAGAACAGCATTGCCAGCCAGTTCAACGGCAGCCAGTTGCGTTTGAGGGCCAGCCAGAGCACGCCCAGGCCGAGCAGCAGCATATAGGCAAACAGCGCGGGGTAATTCTTGCTGCCGGTGTGCAACATCAGGGGGGTGCCATAGCCGCCCAGGATGGCAATCAGCGCCACTGCCAATGAATAGAAGTGATGGGCAATGACCCCGGCTGCGACCGTGGTCAGAATCAGCAGCATGGCGGCGGTCCATTCCGGCGCGAGGTGGTACATGGCGGAAAGCGCATAGGTGCTGAAATAGAAGAGCACCAGGCTGATGCCGAGGATGGCTTGGCCCAGGCGCTGGTACGTCCCGTTTAGCATTTTCAGCCCCCAGAGCAGCAACGCTGCTCCCCAGGCATAACTGAGGGCGACTCTGCCGGCCGGGGCCAGTATGCCGCGCTCGATGGACAGCTTCAGCAGGAACGCGGCGGTGAAAACAATGACCAGGATGCCGGCCCGCAGCAACCACGTGGTGGCGGCCAGTTTTTCCGCCCGCTGGCCGCTTTGGGCGGGACTCTGGGTCTGACCGTACAACAGCCAGTTCCACCAGAGTTGCATCCGGGCCCGCACAGCCAGGGCCAGGGGGGAGGGCGGACGGCACGGGCGCGGGGGGGGCGGCGGAGAGGGCGATGAGGGCGGCTGCGACAGAACCGCGGCTACTGCGGCGGCATCTGCAAGAGCAGTGTGGCTGGGGCCGCTTGGTCTAACCTTGCCGGTAACGGCACTTTCAGCCCCAGGTGGCGGAGAGGTTGCAGTTGTACCTGGCTCGGTGGTGGTTTTTTCCGGAGCCAATGGTTTGGCCCCGACTGGCGCGGCAAAGAGTTCGGTTGCACTGCTGTGGGGCCTGGTAGCAATGGTTGGGCGGGTGCTGGTGACCGGCTCCGGCAGTCGTCCCTTGATTTCCAGCAGACAGGACAATATCTGCTGGGTTTGACGGGTAATCAGAACCAGAAAAACCACCAGTGCAAGCAGAAAACCGCAACCGGAAAGAAGGATCAAGGTTAACAACGAAATCAGTAATTTTTCCATGGCTTGTGATCCTGGACAATTTCGACGCTGGAATTTCCCAGATTAAATGTTAATGTGCGATGATTTGTGATAGATGGGCGCCGAAAAAGCACAGTTTTCTGTTAGCCTCGGAATGACATGCTTTGCGCCGGAAAGGGAGATAGTAGTTGCACTCTGCTGGCGATGGAGCGTACCCAGCTCAAATGCGGATTCTGACTCAATCTCACCAGTTCCCGCGGCTGGGATTCTTGGTCCTTAACTGGGAAACAGTTGTCCGGGAACAAGGTATTTGT
>JAAYYJ010000475.1 GCA_012515455.1 Oligosphaeraceae bacterium | reverse complement strand
GTCTATGTGATTCTGTTCACTGTGGCCGTGGTATTGCTCTCGACCATCTACCCGTCCGTGGTGGCGACCAGGGCCGCGGTGCCCTCGGGGAAGCGGAAGTGGTCGCTGCCCAAGACCAATGGCCGGAATATGGAGGTGGTCTTCCCCTTTATTTACCAGGAGGAACTTATCCACGGCATCAACGGCTACCTGGCGGAATATTTTTCCCGCTTCACCGAGGCCTCTTTTGGCGACATCATCGCGGTGGTGATTGACAAACGCAGCAGCTGCGATGCGGATGGGCGCGAGGTCCTCAAGGTGCGCTACAATGTCGCTCTGCCGCCATTTGACCTCGGGGTGACCCAGGAGCTGTGTTTTACCACCGAATACTGCCAGGATGTGCAGGCGTACCGTTTGACCCTGCATAATACCCGTCTCAGTGGCCAGGACAGCAACTGGACTGCGACCAACCAGCCGTTTTTGGAGAAATTGCGCACGTACCTGCTGCACTGGCGCAATTTAAGTCCGGCTGAGCGCGTCGACTATGAGCGCCTGGGACATGAGTTTTTTGCCCTGCCCGCAGAATCCGGCGGGGAGGGTTCTTGCGGTCGTTAACGGCTTGGTCGGCCGCTGCAGTTAGCACAAGCGTACTACACTATGTTTAAGCCCAAGAGTCAGGATCGCGAATTAGAACAGTACCGGCAGCTGATGACTCCGCCGGAGGAGTTTGCCGACGGTTTCAGCTGGAAGACGGTGGCCGGCGCGCTGTTCCTCGGGCTGCTGATTATGCCCGGGAGCATGTATCTGTCCCTGGTGGTCGGGCCGGAGGCGAATATGGGCACCGCCGCGCGCTGGGTCACCATCATTTTATTTGCGGAGATCGCCCGGCGCTCGTTCACCGAGTTGAAGATGCAGGAGATTTACATCTTCTACTTTATGGCCGGGCTGGCCATCGCTTCACCCTTCCAGGGGCTGCTCTGGAATCAGTACCTGGTGCAGTCCGATTATGCCAATGCCATGGGAGTGGCGCAGGAGATTCCCTCCTGGTGGGCGCCCTCGGCTGAAGTCATCAAGGCGGAGGGGCATAATTTCTTCTGCCGGCCCTGGCTGGCGCCGATTGCCTTGATTGTAGTCAGTCTGATGGTCAGCCGCCTGGACCAGTTCGGCTTCGGGTACATACTCTACCGGATCACCAACGACGTGGAGGAGCTGCCCTTCCCGATGGCACCGGTGGCAGCCTCGGGAATCACCGCTTTGGCCGAGAGCAAGGACGGCAGCGAGCGCTGGCGTTGGCGCTGTTTTTCCATCGGGGCGGTACTGGGCCTCGGTTTTGGCGTGTTCTATATCGCCATCCCGGCCATCAGCGGCGCGATCCTGGACAAGCCGATCCAGCTGCTGCCCATACCCTGGGTCGATTTCACCCGGCCGCTGGCCAAATTTCTGCCTGCCACGCCGATCAATCTCAGTTTCAATCTGATGTATTTTTTCACTGGCATGGTACTGCCTTTCTGGGCGGTGATCGGCGGGATCTGCGGTGTTATCTTCACCTTGTTTTTCAACCCGATTTTGTTTCACAGCGGCATTCTTTCGCACTGGGACCCGCAGATGGATGTGGTGAACACCCTGTACAGCAACAACGTAGATTTTTTCCTGTCCTTTTCGGTGGGGCTGACCCTAGCCGTGACCCTGGTGAGCCTGGGCAAGATTTTTTCTCCCCTGTGGCAGAGTCTGCGTCGGCGTAAAGGCCGGCTGTCTCGCATCAATTCCGGGCGGATGCCCTCTGCGGTGAGTCCGTCCAAGTGGCGGCGCCTGCTGGTTGACGACCCGCGGCGAGGTGATTTTTCCATCTTCATTGCGTTGGGGATTTATATCTTCAGTAATGCCTTCTGGATTGGCCTGTCCTGCTGGCTGATTGAGGGCTTCCCCTGGCATTTCTTTGTGTTTTATGCTGTGGTTCTCACGCCTTTGCTGTCTTATGCCACGGCCAAGCTGGAAGGGCTGTGCGGTCAGGCACTGACCATCCCGTACATCAAGGAGAGCACCTATATCCTCAGCGGCTATCGCGGGGTGAAGATCTGGTTTGCGCCGGTGCCGATACCCAATTACGGCGTCGCGACGGTTGATTTTCGGGTATTGGAGCTGACCGGGACCAAGATTATCAGCAAGGTCAAGACCCAGCTGGTGACCATCCCGATTGTGATTATTGCCTCAATTGTTTTTTCCCAGCTGTTGTGGCAGATGGCGGAGGTGCCCTCTGCGGCCTATCCCTATGCGCAGAAGATGTGGGATTTGAATGCCAAGAATATGTGCCTGACCTACAGCTCGACTATGGAGGGAGGGTCGATGTTCATGGAAGCGCTGCGGGGGAAATATGTGCTGGCCGGTCTGGGCGGGGGGATGGGCGCATACGCGCTGCTGTCGCTGCTGGGAATGCCGACCCTGCTGTTTTTCGGCGTGGTCCGCGGCTTGGGGCAGGGGTCGGTAGCAGGGCTGTTTTTCGAATTTTTCGGTGCCTTGGCCGGGCGCTTCTACTTCCGCCGCAAATTTGGCGAGCAGTGGATGAAGTACACCCCGATTCTGCTGGCGGGATTTTCCTGCGGCATGGGGCTGATTGGCATGGTCGCGGTGTCCTTTACCATCCTCAATAAAATGATGACGCCGTTGATCTTTTAACACCAGGAACGCGGCCGCCGGACGGCCGGACAGACGGACAGATGAAACCAGAGACGCAGCAGGCCATTACCATCCGTGCGACCATCCTGGGGGTGTTTTTCTCGGGACTGTTTGCCGCCCTGACAGTATACCTGGAGAATTTCCGGGCGATGTGCCCGACTGCGAACCAGATTCCGCTGTTCCCGTATGTGCTGCTGCTCCTGGTCGTGATGCTGCTCAATCCGCTGTTGCGCCTGCTGCGTTGCGTCCGGCCCCTGGCGACTGCGGAACTCATGCTGGTTTTTGTGATGTGCACGGTCTCTGCGGGCATTTCCACCTTCGGGCTGACTTCCCATCTGCTGCCGGTCGCCGGCAGCCTGTTCAACCGGCACTGGAACACCCATCAGTCGCAATGGAATCTCTATGTCGAGCCCTTTGTCAACGAGCAGTTTTTTGTGGCTGAGCCGGGCATCCGGGAACAGGCCCGGCGCTATGCGGAAGCATATGCAGAATTGACCCGGCGGCGACAGGCACTGCAGGCGGCCGGCAAGGCCGGCTTACCCGAAGCGCAGGACGGGCTGTTGCAGTCCTGCCGGGAGCAGGAGACCCTGATGCAGGCTGAGCAGAAGAAGCTGCGTGAGCTCGAGGAGCTGGCGTTTGCCAAGGTGGATTTGTTCCGGCGGGGCCTGCCGGCCGGCCAGCGGGCCATCCCCGGGGTGCTGCCCACTGCTGCGGATACTGCCGGCAGCTACCTGCGGCGCCTGCAGCGCCTGCGTCTGGGGCTGAAGGCGGGGCGGGAACTGCGTGCGGCCCAGGCGCTGCTGCACACTGACGGATACTTCGGAGGCGGGGAGAGCTGGCCGCCGGAGTTTGCCGCGCATCTGCAGCGCGCGGCTGCTCTGCTGCAGTCCGCCGATCAGGGCGAAGTCCTGCAGGAGCACGCGGGCAGTCTGCGGACTCTGCAGAGCAGCCTCTTTGCCGCAGTCAGCGCCAGCCAGGAACGGACCCGGGAACTCAGTGACCTCCCGCCCAATGTGCCGCTCGGGCAGCGGCGGGAGATCAGTGCTGAGCTGTCCGCCCTGAACCGGAAGGTCCTGTCTCTGCAGAAAGACCTGCAGGCCAACAGTGTGCTGCAGGATATCTGCAGCCGCGAAATCGAGCTCAGCCGGCTGGTTTCCGCCGCGCGTGCGGAGGTCCTTGCTTTGCTCGCCTGCCGGCCGCTGCCGGCGGCTGCGGCGGCGGACCAGACTCTGGGTGGGATTCTGGCGCAGTTTTCCCGCTTTGATGCTTCACTGCGGCGCTATTTCATGGGTGAGGTTCCCTGGGGGCACTGGGTGCGGCCGCTGTTCAACTGGGGGCTGCTGATTGTCTGCAGTTATCTGGTGCTGATGTCATTTAATGTGCTGATCTTCCGGCAATGGCACAACCATGAAAAACTGATCTTCCCGCTGGCGGAACTGCCCGAGCTGATCGCCGACACCGGCTCCCAGCCCGGGCGGGTCTTCCCGCTGCTGATGAGCAATAGCCTGTTCTGGGTCGGGGTGCTGCTTTCCGCCGGCGTGATGGGCTGGAATCTGCTGTGCAACAGCGAATCGGTGCCGGGGCTGACGGCACTGGACCTGGTCAAATCATGGAATCCTTTTGTGGCCAACGGGATGTTCAAAGGACTGGTGGGAGCAGGGCGGTCCTCGATCTTTTTCACTCTGATCGGGCTGTCTTTTCTGATTCCCAAAAAGGTGTCCTTCTCACTCTGGTTCTTCCAGGTGCTGTATTTCATCCTGCTGCTGCTGCTGGTCGCCTTCGGCTTCGGACAGAATGCCTCGTCCTTTCCCTCAGAATGGTGGTTCACCCAGAGTTTCCGCTATGCGCTGGGGTCCGGTGCGCTGCTGGTGTTCTCCAGTCTGGTACTGTGGAAATGCCGTCAGATGCTGTTCTGCGCCTTTCGTCCGCTGCCGGAAGGCGTCACAGACCCGGCCGAACGGCAGGAGCTGCGGCTGTCCTCAGCGGTTTTTTGGGGCAGTTCGGCGGCGCTGGTGTTGCTGCTGTGGTTGCATTTCAAGGTTAATTTTTACTACGCCCTGTTCGGCTTCGCGGTCATAATGGTCATCAGCATTGGGCTGATCCGCTCGGTGGCGGAAGGCGGCGTGCCGGGGTTCCAGGCGCACTGCAGTCCATTCCATTTCATCCGCAATATTTTCGGGATGGACAAGAGTTTCACCGCGCCGCATCTGTATGCGCCGCTGATTCTGTATTATGCGATACTGTATCTGGACATCAAGGCGCTGATTGCCCCCGCTATGGCCAACGGTCTGAAAATCCGCGAGGATTTCCGGATGCCGCGTCTGCGCTATCATCTGTGCATCTGGCTGGCCATCCTGGCGGCGGCGGCGGTGGCGATTGCGGTGGCCTTGATATTCGCCTACCATTCCGGTGCCGACACCATGAGCGGGTGGTTCTACACTACTTTTCCCAAGACCAACTTTGACAAGATTACCAGTGTTGCCCGGGTACCCCTGGAGCGCAATCCCGGCATAACTCTGTGGCTTCTGGCGGGGATGCTGGTGATGGGTGCGCTGTTGTATTTCCGGCAGACGCAGTTCTGGCTGCCGCATCCGATCGGGATGATCATGCTGATTAATCCTCTGATGTTCGGCTACTGGTTTTCGATGCTGCTGGGCTGGATAGCGAAGGCACTGGTCACCCGCTACGGGAACAAGGACACGTATCTCAAGACCCGGGGGTTTTTCCTGGGTCTGATTGTCGGGGAGCTGCTGATTGTGGCGCTGGCCGGGGTACTGTCTCTGGTTTTGCAGAAGAACCTGGGCATCGATTTGAACCGCTAACCTCTGGCACGGTAACATGGCAGAAGACTACTCCATCCAGTCTGAGATTCCGGAACAGCGCAATGTCAGCTGGCGCATCACCATTGCAGTCAGCTGGAACAGCATCCGGCGGCGCTTCCTGCGGTCGCTGATTACGCTGTCCAGCGTGGTGCTGGCGATCGCGTTCCTGGCTTATATGCAGATCAGCAACAGCATCGTCCAGGCTCTGATTGAACTCAACGACCAGCGTCTTAATGTCAGGCTGCAGGCTGCGGGCGTGGATATCTACTCTGCCGGCTCCACTGACCGGATGATGGTTCTGCTGATCATCCTCTCGCTGCTGGCCTGTCTGGTCGGGATAGTGAATGCGATGCTGATGAGCGTGACCGAACGCATCAAGGAGATCGGCACCATCAAATGCCTGGGGGCACTGGACAGCTTTATCGTCCGGACCTACCTGATTGAGGCTGCTTTGCAGGGAATTGCCGGGACGCTCCTGGGCTGCGCGGGGGGCCTGCTGGTGTCCCTGCTGGTCGCCAGCAGCAATTACGGCCTGGCGGTCTGGAGACATCTGCCGCTGCCGGCCGTGCTGACTGCGCTGGTGATATCGTTTCTGACCGGGGCCGCACTCTCGATTGCGGCCGCGATCTTCCCGGCCTACATGGCCGCCCGCAAGCAACCGGTGGATGCGATGCGGGTGGAGGAGTGATGCAGATGGCACAGACGAAGAACGATGATTACATCATCACCAGCCGCAATCTGACCAAGGTCTACAGGATGGGTGCGGAGGTGGTGCACGCTCTGCGGGGCATCAGCGTGGATATCCCGCGGGGAGAATATCTGTCCATACTGGGGCCATCGGGTTCCGGCAAGTCGACCTTTTTCAATCTGATCGGCGGTCTGGATATGCCGACCTCCGGTTCGGTCAGCGTGGACGGCTGCAATCTGCACGAACTCAATCAGCGGCAGCTGGCCTGGATGCGCTGTCATAAGATGGGGTATATTTTCCAGTCTTTCAATCTGATCCAGACCATGACCGCGCTGGAAAATGTCGCCCTGCCGAAAATTCTCGCCGGGGCGTCGCCGGAGGAGGCCCGGGCGGCGGCGGCGGAGACCCTGTCGGTGGTCGGTCTGG
>JAAYYJ010000474.1 GCA_012515455.1 Oligosphaeraceae bacterium | reverse complement strand
GGGACCTGGGTCGTGCAGGCGACTCTTAGCCGTCAGGGCAAGGAAGTATTCGCGGTCCAGGACGCGGTGGTTTTCCGCAAAGCCAGTGGCGTCTTCGCCCGCGAACCGGAAAGCGAGAAACGTCCCGAGACCGGTGTCACGCGCCCCCCCCCGAAGCTGAATTTTAATTCTCTGGCCTATGAGACCGAGCATATCAAATGGTCCAAGCCTTATGCCGGCAAGAAGCCGAAGGTCCTGCTAGTCTGCCGGGACAAGGGTGGCATCCGCGACACCCTGGAGGTGGCGCAGCGCTGCGAGATGGACCTGACCACCAATTTCATCGGTGGCATCTGGCGTATCAGCGGGCAGACCACCTCCCTGAATCTCAATGACTGCTTTGCTGAGCTGCAGAAACTCCTGAAGGATAAATTCGACTGCCTGCTGGTCACCTCGGACATCTGGAAAACCATGCCCAATGGCGTGCGTGATGCCATCCTGCTGCAGGTCGAAAGCGGCAGCGGTCTGGTCCTGATTGCTCCCGAGGGACTGCCGGCGGAGCTCGATAAGAGCTTCGCGTTGCTGCCTGACAATAAACGGCATTTCATCGCGGACTGGACAGCAGTGGCAGAACATCCGATTACCGCCGGGGTGCCGTTCGCGGCTCTGCCTCCTACCCGGGCTCTGAAGTACTCTGTGCCCGGCACCGTGTTGGCCAAAGTGGGGGAACATCCGTTGCTGGGAGTCTTCAACTATGGCCAGGGCAAGGTCGCAGGCGCAGCCTGGGCCACTGACGGGCGGGAACGGGACGGCTATTACCTGACCTATACCTCGCCAGTGGTGCTGCCGGTGATGCTCTATAACCCGCCTCAGGATATGGACTACCACTACTGGGAATACCATATCTCACTGTTGGCGAAAATGATTTACTGGGTGTCCGGCAGCCAGACCAATGTGCAAGGATCAGTTGCAGCCGAACCGGGGCTGTTCCGGGCTGAGTTAACAGCCGCCAAGGCGCAAACAGTCCAGGTCCTGCTCAACATCAGGGACAAGAGCTATGCCCTGACCCAGGAATTGAGCCAGGAGATCAACCTGAAGCCGGGAAAAAACGCCGTGCAGATGCCTTTCCAGACCCCCGCCCTAGGAGGGTGGTGCTTCGCCGACTGCCAGGTAAAAAGCGAGGCCGGGGTGGAATGGTGGGGGACTGCCGCCTTCATGGCCCCCGCTCCGGTCAGAATCGCCAGCCTGGAATTGCCGGACAAGGTCTGGAAAAAGGATGAGCCCTTGACCGGAACAGTCACCTTGTCCGGCCCGGCCCAGGTCCGCCTGACCCTGGCCGACACTTTCGGCAATGTCTTCGCCAGGGGTGAGGGTGCGGATTTCAGCCTGCCCCTGCAGGACTGTCGCACTTATGCCTGCCAGCTGCTGGTCGAGGTGCTGCAGGATGGCGCGGTGGTCGATCGCCGGGAACGCACCTTGCCGCTGTTCGGGCGGCCGGATGAGCGCGTGATGCAGGTGTCTTTCGGCTGGCCCAGCATGTCCAGCCAGGCGGTGCAGCTCTTCCTGACACCGTATTATTTGCAGATTATGCGCGATTACGGCGCGAATGCCATGAAGCCGTTCAAAACCGACTTGCCTTGCGAAATCCTGCTGGCCCGGGCCACCGGACTGCCGTTTGTCTGCTCTCAGGGGAGGGCCTCCAGCGGCGGAAAATTCCCCTATGATACCTCGCGCAAGGCGGAGAGCAAGTTCGACTTGCTGCGCAAGCCCTGTCTCAGCGAACCGGGCTTCAAAAACCACCTGGAGGAGGATAATGCCCTGGCCGCACCGGGGGACGAATTCGGGGTGATCTACCGTGCCGGCCCGGATGAGTCAAACAGCATCGGTACCTGGGAAGGCTGCTTCTCACCCGCCTGCCAGCAGGAATTCCGCCGCTGGCTGGAGAAGACTTATGGCTCTCTGGAGGCGCTCAATCAGAGCTGGTGCAGCGATTTCCAGTCCTGGGATCAGGTCCTCGCCCTGACCTCTGACGAAGTCCGGGACAAGCCCTCATACGCGCCGTGGCTTGACCACCGCACTTTCAATGACTGGAACCGCGCCGATGCCATCGCCCGCATCGTGAAGGGGATCAAACGCTTCGACCCGTCATTGCGCTATGCCCTCTCGGGGACCCAGGAACCCAAGACTTTCAACGCCTGGGAATGGTACGGCATTATGCAGTCGCTCGACGCGGTCGAGAGTTATATCGGTGAACAGACGGTAATGCAGCGCTGCTTCAGCCGCGGACGCTTCCCCTGGTCGGTCTGGCTGGGCTATGACACCACCTATGACAGCATGAATGCACGGATGCTCAGCAGTCTGTTCCAGGGCGCGACCGGGTTCTGTATCTACAGCGGCCGCTTCTACGTCAATCCCGATTATACCCTGCCCAAGCTGGGTAAGGACCTGCAACGCGTCATTGCCCGCTATAAGGATGGTTTTGCCGAATGCATTATGAATGCTGAGAGCATGACTTATCCTATCGCCTTCTATTACTCCCCCGCGTCCATCAAACTCGGCTGGCTGTTGGACTTGGAGAAATACCGCCTGGGCGGCATCCAGGGCGCGCGGACCTTGCTGGAGGAGCTTAATCTGACCTACGACTACGTGGCCTCAGCGCAGGTGGAGGAAAGCGGCGCAGTGCCGCAGCAGTACCGCGTACTTTACCTGGCGCTCACTGCCGCGCTCTCGCCCCGTGAGGTGTCGGCATTGCGCGAATTTGTGTCCGCCGGCGGGACGTTGATTGCCGAGCTGTCCACCGGCATGTTTGACGCTCACGGCAAGCCCTATCCGGTCAATCAGCTCGCCGAGGTCTTCGGTTTGCAGGCCGGCAAGGATGACCTGGTACTGCAGTCGGGCGAATTGCAAGGCCTCGCGGTCGAGTCCTGGCCGAATCTGTCGGAGCTGAAAATACCGGTACAGGCATTCAACCGGGGCATCGTTCCGGCTCAGGCCAGCGTACTGGCACAAGTGATCAGCCAAGGCCAGACTTATCCCGGCATCACCGCCCATAAATTCGGTCGCGGGCAGGCGATTTTGCTGGCGGCCGCAGCAGGGTCCACGGTCAGCGACTGGGCGGAGATGCGCTACGCCACCATAAATCATGGCAATCTCCAGCAGCTGAAGGGCTTTTGGCAGCATCTTCTGCAAGCGCAGCAAATCTCACCGCTACTCCGGGTTCCGACCTTGACCGCCGCTCAGGTCTTCGCCCGCACGAATGGGCCGCTGTCCATTGTGGGCATCGTGCGCAATACCGCCCATGCGGTGAAACTCGATCCGAAAGCGCAGGCCCACCAGGTCCAGCTGGCGCAGAAATACCATGTCTACGATTTCTTTGCCCGCGAATACTTGGGGCTGGTCGATGAATTCACATATACATTCGGACCGGAAACCCAGGCGGCCTTTGTGCTGTTGCCATACCGGCCGGAACAAATCCGCACTGCGGTCAAACGCGTGCAGGACCGGGTGACTCTGGAGCTGAATCTGACCGGGGTTGTGGCTGAAGCCGGCGAGCATCTGTACCGCATCCGCCTGCAAGACCCCAGCGGCAAAATCAACCCCGCCTATGACCGGCTGCTGTTTGCCCCCGGCGGGCAGGCCGAGTATACTTTTGTCCTGCCGCTGAATGCCCCCGCGGGGAAATGGCAGGCGCAGGTGGAAGAAATGCTGAGCGCCTGCAAGGCGACCGCAGCATTCTGAGGCGGTCCAGTCACGGCAGGCAGTGCCCCGCACGCACCAACGGCCCCTGGAGAGGCAGAACCATTGCCAGGGGCTGGCGATGCTCTGCCGGGTCATGGCTGGAGAAAACTTCACAGTATTTCTTGCGCTCAGCCGCTTGCGGGATTACATTATACAGGTCGACAGATACTATTGACATTTAACCTGTAAGTTATGCAAGGCAGTGCAAAAATTCTTGTAGCAGTGGGAGATGAGAGTCTCTCAGATATCTTGGCTGGGCTGCTGCGCAGCCTCAAACATCGCGTGCGCTGCGGTTCGGAACTGCCAGTCTTGCAGGATTTATTGCGGAACCGGCAGTTCGATTTATGCTTCTGCGAGGTGCGCTTGTGGCTGGCCTCGAAAGCCGATGGCGACCTCTTGCAGCTGGCCCGGCAGGCGGTGCCGCCCATACCGGTGATTATGCTCGCTGATTACGCCGAGAGCAGCCTGGCGGAACAGGCCGCTGCCAATGGCGCGGCCGCCTGTCTCTACAAACCCCTGAAAACCGATTTGATGCTGCAGGCACTGGAGAGCACGTTGTCACTGGCAGCAGTAGCAGGGGCAGGTGCCATGGAGCCGGAAGCACCGGTCGTATCACCTACCCCGGCACAGTTGCATTTCGGCCTGATTATGGGCGAACATCCTGGCATGCATGCCTTGTATGAGCAGATTGAAAAGGTCGCGTCCACGGACATGACGGTGCTGATTCAAGGCGAGAGCGGCACTGGCAAGGAGCTGGTGGCTAAAGCCATTCACCGCAGCAGCCCGCGTGCGCATGCACCCTTCGTGGCCATCAACTGCGCCTCGATGCCGGAGAATCTCCTCGAGTCAGAGTTGTTCGGCCATGTCAAAGGCTCATTCACCGGTGCCGTCCGTAATAAGGACGGCCTTTTTTTGGCTGCCAATGGCGGGACCCTGTTCCTCGATGAGGTCGGTTCCATCTCCTCTGGCATGCAACTTACCTTGCTGCGTACTCTGCAGGAGCGGGAAATCCGCCCCGTGGGATGCCTGCATAACATCCCCGTCGATGTGCGGGTGCTAGCCGCTACCAACGAGGACCTGGACCGCAAGCGGCAGCAAGGACTCATGCGCGACGACTTGTTCTACCGGCTCAGTGTTTTCCCGCTCCAGGTCATGCCGCTGCGGGAACGAATCAGCGATGTCGAGCTGCTGGCAAATTTCTTCCTCGCCGATTTCGCCCAAGGCGAGACGGCACCGCAATTATCCGCCGGGGCGCTCTCGGCTTTGCAGGCATACAACTGGCCCGGTAATGTGCGGGAGCTGGAAAACAGCTTGCGCCGAGCCTATGCGATGTCAGACAAGAAGATGCTCCGCCTGGCAGACCTCTCCGAGCCATTGCGCAATTTTCACCCTGCCGGGGAGCCCCCAGCATCCGCAAGCGCCACCTCGCCTTACCCGCGGGACGAATGTGATTTGACCCTGAAAGCATATCTGAAATTATGCGAACGGCATTATTTGCGCCTGGTTCTGGACAAGTACGCCGGCGATATCAAGGCCTCTGCCCGCAGTCTGGGCATCAGCGAATCAACCCTGTACCGCAAAAAAGAGGATGAGTGAATGACTGCAGGAACGGGGCTCATTCGTTTGCTGGCGTTGCACACAGTGCTGGGGTTGCTGTCGCTGCTGACTGCCTGCCGTAATACTGAGCCCGCTTATGTGGTCGGACTGCATTGCTTTGCGGACCAAAACCTCGACCCTTCACGCTTGGTCCAGACCGTCTGGGACCCCCTGCAAGCCCAGCAAGTGCAGGTGTATGCAAATGCTTTCCTGGGGGCCAGGCGGTTCTATGCCGGGGAAATCCTCCCTGCCGGGGAAGGCAAAAAATGCGGCCTCCGGCTGTATATCGACCCGCGCGGACATAATATCTGGCGCCAGAGCATCGGCGAATTCCGGGGCAGCCAGTTCGCAGTCATCGTGGACGGATTCTATATCGGACGCAGCTCCTTCCCCACTGATTTTAAGGTCCTTACCCATGTGGACCTGGCGCCCTTGTGGGGGCGGGGCGAGGCCGAGCACATCATCGGATGGGTGGAAAAAAATTACCTCAAACTCAACCGTCTGGATTGATGCCGCACACCAGACTTTTTTTACTGCACTATCGACCTGTAATCTAGTTTTCAACCTCAGGACCAGAAAATGATTAAGACTGAATCCGACTCTATGCAAGCGCTTGCTGAATGGGAAGAAATCTGCCTGGCTGCCGCAGAAGGCCAGCCAGGCATCCGGAAGAAGATGGCGGTGTCGCTCGCCAGTGGTGGTGCCTTGCAGAATCTGGCCGCAGAGCAGCGCGATGAATGCATTGATAATTTTCATCTCGCCCTAGAGGCTTGGGACGGTAAAGACATCTCAGGTGACGCCGGGGAGGTGCTGGAAGCCGCCCTGCGACTGGGCTGGGATTCGCCTATCCTGAGGGACCGCTATGCCCAACTCAGCAAAACTGTCTTTGCCCGCTACGGCAATCCCGCCGGGCTGGCTGAGGTGATGCAAATCCGGGACGAGAATGTCAGCGTTGATAAAATCCATTCCCGCTGGCAGGTGCTGTGTATGACCAAAGTCGGGACCTATTGTTATGATGCCGCTTTTGGCACCGGCCAAATCAGTGCCATCGACAATTTGGCCAATGAAATAACCGTGAATTTAGACCGCAAGCGGGTGATGAATCTGCGGAACTTCCTGGATAATATCATCCTGGTCCGGAAACCCTCGAAACTGCATGCTCTGCTCGAAGACCGTACCCTGCCAGCCGTACCGGACAAGCAGGAGTTCCTGGCCGAATTGCAGGCGGATTTGCTTAGCGCCGCCCCGCTGCCCGAAAATGTGCTGCAGAAAATCCTCGTCCCACGCTTCTTTGCCGCCGCCGATTTATTGCATTCCCAGCCCAGTGTGGGGGTGGAGGCCAGTCCTGTGTCTCACCCCGCCACCGCTGCTGTTAGCGATGCCCGCCGCTGGGATGTCAGCCGCAGTATTGTGGAATTGGCAGAACGCCTCAAGGAGCTCCACAAACTGGAAGTGGAGAATCCCCAGCTCGACAACGTGAAAAAAATCCTGGTCAGCGTGGCCGCCCGGCCCGAACAGAGCGAATTTTTTGCGGTCAGCGTGGCCCTGCTGCAGAAGGGCGAGACCTACAATGAGTTCCTGGAAACGACCTTGTCGGATTTGGCCAATCAGGCCGCGGTTTGGAAGAATATGGAACAGTTTGTGGAAATCTGTGACAAGATGCCCGGCAAGCTGGTCTTCTTCTGGATGAAGGCCACCCTGCTGGCCAAAGGCAGTGCTTATTTGGCCACCGCGACCATGAAGATGCCGTACCGTCTCTGGAGCAATACGGAAAAACTGCTCTCCGCAACAGGTGAGGGAACCCTCCTGGCCGAGACCGTTTTTCAGGATTTTCAGAACAAAAAAGTATCCCCGGAACATTTTTACTGGCTCTGGAAAGCCCCGGAAGGAGAGGAACGCTTGCGCCATCTCTCCAATGTCAGCCTGCTGTTCAAAACGTTGCACCAGGAAACCAAGGGCAATTACCTGAAATCTCAGCGGCTGTTGCGGAAAATGCTGGTCGATGACGAGAAATTCCAACGCACTATCATGCGCTACGGGGATAATGACGCCATCAAGACCCTGGTGCACTCCATTCGGCATCAGTCGTTGCTGGACAATAATGAACGCCAGAGCCTGCTGGTCAAAATAGTCCGGCATTTCCCCGAGGCCATTCGTGAGGTCGAGGAACGGCGCAAGGTATCTTCTCAAAGCCAGGCCGGCAAATTCACCTCCCCGCGCAGTCTGGCCCGCAGCCGGAAGGAGCTCCGGGACTTGATCGAGGTGCAGATTCCCGAGAATGTCGCTGCCATCGAATTCGCCCGCAGCCTCGGCGATCTGCGGGAGAACTCCGAATTCAAATTCGCCAAAGAGCGCCAGGCTTTCCTTGCCCGCCGACGGGCCGAACTGGAAGAACGCATCAGCGAAACCATGGTCATGGATTTCAGTAAAACCGCAGTCAAGAATACTGTCGTGCCAGGATGCAGCGTCAGCATTAAATATGAATCCGGCACAGTGGAAAAATTTCATATCCTGGGGCGTTTTGACAGTGATCCGGACCAGAATATGATTTCTTATGAAACGCCGCTGGGGCAAGTCCTGCTGGGGCTGAAGATTGGCAGCAAAGTCGAAATGCCCTCGGGCGACTCGGCGACCCTGGTGGCTATCGAAACCCTGCCGGCTGACCTAATCTCCTGGCTGAATGACGGAACTGCGCAGGAAGACTGATCGCAGCGAACAGCCAGCCAATTCCTCCCCGGCCAGACCGCGCCGCGGAATAACCGACAGGTGGCTATTTTTGGGCATACGCCTGCAGACTGTGCAGGTACTCCCGGGGCTGACCGGTGTCGTAGTGCTCACCCTGCACCAGGTAGCCGAGCATCCGTCCGGCTTGGACCAGCCGGGACAAGGCCGTGGTGAGCTGAAATTCACCCCGTACCCGCTGCCCGGAGGCAATTTCCTCACCCAGCAGAGTGAAAATCTCAGCCGTGAGGATATATTGCCCATAGACGCAAAGATACTGCCCCGCCGGGAGAATGGGCGCGGAGAGATGCTCACGGGCGTATTCTGGACTGGGCTTCTCCACAAAAGCCTCCAGGCGCAGGCAGCTGGGGTCAGCCGTCGGCTGGCCAGTGGCAGTGCCGTAATGCCTGACCTGTGCTTCCTGGACGGGATACAAACTGAGGATCGACTGCCCCCCATGGCGCAGGAAAGCCCCCAGCAGCTGCTCGGCGCAGCTCTGCGGCCCGTGCGCCGCGTAAATGTGGTCGCTGAGCAGCAGCAGGAAAGCATCCTCACCGACCCATTCGCGGGCGCAGTAGATCGCATGTCCGAATCCTTCCGGACTGGGCTGGGTAATGAAGGTGATTTTTTCCCCCAATGCCAGCAGCTTCTCCTCCTCCTGCCGGGCCCAGTCAGGCAACGCTTTCCGAACGGTTGCGGAGACCGGCTGGAAGAGTGGCGCGAAAACAGCCTCATCACCAGGACGGATGATCAGGCCGATTTCCGGAATTCCCGCCGCGCTGATCTCTTCCAGGCTGCATTGCAGCAGGCTCTTGCAGAGACCTTCCGGAGTGATGACCGGGAAGAGCTCCTTCTTGACGGTTTTGCTGGCGGGGAACATCCTGGTGCCCAGACCGGCCAGGGGAATAAGGGCTTTGCGGGGGAAGTAATTGTGCATGGAGTCTTGTGCTCGCGGATTGAAAATGCCTAAATTGTTCACATTCAAAAATAAACGCCGCCTCCCGGCCTGGCTGGCCTGGCCACTGGCACTGCTGGCCAAGCTGATCTTCCTGACCTACAGGATAAAAATCGATGACCGGGAAAAAATCCTCGCAGATAATTTAACCGCTGCTTTTATTTTTGCCTGCTGGCACAACCGGATTCTGTTCACCGTGCCACTACTGCCCCGGGCCTGCCGCCAAAAACTCAGCATGCTGATCAGCGCGTCCCGGGATGGCGAATATATTGCAACTTTGGCTAAGCTGTTCCAGCTCAAAGTGGTGCGGGGGTCCTCCAGCCGGGGCGGGCTGGCCGCCATGCTGGAAATGAAAGCCCGGCTCCACCGCGGCGACTCCGTCGGCATTACCGTCGATGGACCGCGGGGACCGCGCTATTGTGTGCATGCCGGAGTGGCGGCTCTGGCGGCTTATTCCGAAGCCCGGGTGGTGCCCCTGATCAGCAATTTCACCCACTACTGGGAGTTGAACAGCTGGGATAAGATGCAGATACCGGTGCCTTTCACTACTATTACCGTGCGGGTGGGCCAGCCGATAGTGCTGGATGGCACGGCCGATCACCAGCAGAATATCGAGAGCATCCGCCAGGAAATGCTGGCCCTGACCCAGGACAAGGAACGCTGATGGCAGATTTGAATCCCCAGCAACAGCAGGCGGTCGACAGCCTGCAGGGGCCGTTGCTGCTGCTGGCCGGCGCCGGCACCGGCAAGACCACCGTAATCGTACAGAGAATCGCTAATCTGGTCCGGCACGGCATCCGGGCAGAAGCAATCCTGGCGGTGACGTTCACCAATAAAGCCGCACGGGAAATGCGCGAACGGGTCTCAGCCCTGCTGGGTAAATCAGGCGAAAAAATTACGGTCAGTACCTTCCATTCGTTCTGTGCCAATGTCCTGCGCCGGCATATCCAGCGCCTGGGCTTCAGCCGGAACTTCAGCATCGCCAGCGACAGTTACCAGAATGGGCTGATCCGGGAAATCCTGGCCCAGGAAGGACTGGCGGTGCCCGGAAATGACCCGGCCCTGTTTCTGCACCGCATCGGCTTGGCCAAGGCAGCCCTGCAGAGCCCCGAGGACATCAGCAGCCAAGACCTGCCCTGGGCGGCCAATCTGGCCTTGGTCTACCGGCGCTACCAGCTGCGACTGCAGCAAATGGATATGCTGGATTTCGACGACATGCTCTGCCTGACGGTGAAACTCTGGCAGGATTGTCCCGATATCCTGCAGAGCTACCAGCAGCAGTACAGCCATCTGCTGGTGGACGAATATCAGGACACCAATATCGCCCAGCTGAAAATTGTGACCCTGCTGGCCGGCACAGCCGCCAATGTCGCGGTGGTCGGCGATGACGACCAGTCAATCTATGGCTGGCGAGGGGCAAATCTCGACAATATCCTGCAGTTCGAAGCCTATTTCCCCAATGCCAAAATCATTCGCCTGGAGCAGAATTACCGCTCCACCACCACCATCCTGCAGGCCGCTAATGCGGTCATCGCCAAAAACCGCTCCCGCAGAGAAAAAAATCTCTGGTCACAGCAGCCCAGCGGAGAGAAAATCCTGGGGGTGCGTTGCCAGGATGAAGTTGCGGAGGCGGATTTCCTGGCCGAGTACATCTCTTCCCAGGTGGAGCAGCACCACTGGCGGGATTTCGCGGTGCTGTTCCGTTCCAACCATCAGGCGCGCCTGCTGGAGGAGCGTTTCCGCAAAGCCAAGGTGCCATATATCCTGGTCGGCACGAATTCCTTCTATCAGAGCAAGGAAATCCTGGATCTGATCAGCTTCCTGCAGATCATCCAGAATCCCAGCGACGACTTGGGGCTGCTGCGGGTGGTCAATGTGCCGCCACGCTCAATCGGCGACAACTCTATCGCTAAAATTCGGGAATTCCGCCAGCAGACCAATCTCCCCCTGCAGAAGCTGCTGCGCAACAGCAGCGTCCTGCAGCAGCTGCCGCCGGAGACCGGCAAAAATCTGCTGTCCTTCCTGGACAGCCTTGACAAGGCCCGCCAGGCTTTCGCCCATCCCGGCGATTTATGGCAGAAAGCCTCGGATTTTCTGACCGAGGTCGACTACCTCAATGGCCTGGGACGGATGTACAAGCCCCGGGAAGATGCGTTGCGCCGGCGGGACAACGTGCTGGAATTCCTGAATGCACTCTCCGAATTCGAAGAGGAGCACCGCGGCCATGCCACCCTGCAGGACTTCCTGGAAAATTTCGCCTTGCAGGATGCTCAGGACAAGCGGGAGAAGGAGAAAAGCACTGGCGATAACGCTGTGACCTTGATGACGGTGCATGCAGCCAAAGGTCTGGAGTTCCCTACCGTACTGCTGGCCGGCCTGGAAAGAAATCTCTTCCCCCATCAGCGGGCGGTGGAAGAGGGCAATGAGGAGGAAGAACGGCGCCTGTTTTATGTGGCCATCACCAGGGCCCGGAAACAGTTCCTGTTCAGTTTCACCCATAAGCGCCGGCTCATGGGCAAGGTCATGGCAGTGCGCCCCTCAAAATTTCAGGATGAGCTGCCCGAGGAACTGGTGGTATATACCACTCCGGAGAAGGCGATCCGCCCACTTACCCAGGAGGAATTCAACCAGTACTGGGAAGAGATGAAAAAAATGTTTGAGACCGGCCCGAAATCCTGAGCCCTGACCGAGGCAACCAGACCTGCGGTTACGGCGCACTCTGTAGAGACAGGCATAAGTTTCCCTGGCTGTCTCGCAACAACTCCGAGGCGCAGTGATAAGCTGACAGGATGTTCGCCTGACTCAAGGCGCATTCCGGCGGGCCAGAGGCGATGGTGTGCCCTGCCTGCAGCAATATGACCTGCCGGGCATAGCGCACCGCAGAGGTCAAATCATGGGAAATCAGCAAAATCGCAGGCGAAGCGGGCAGAGTACTTAATAACTCCATCACCGCCAGCGAATTGGCCGGATCAAGCGCCGAGCAGGGCTCGTCCAGCAAGAGAATCTGCGCCTCCTGGGCCAGTACCGCAGCCAGAGAGACACGCTGGCGTTCGCCACCCGAGAGGCGCCGGCAGGAGCGTCCGGATAAATGCCGCAGCCCCAGGCGGTCCAAGGCCGAGTGGACGGCCAGCCAGTCAGCACGACCCGGCGGCGCCAGCCGGGGCAGACGGGAGTTGCGCCCCAGCATCACGATGTCCTCGACGGTGAAATCCAGAGCCGGAGCGTGGTTTTGCGGCATGACCGCAATCAGCCGGGCGCGCTCCCGGTGGGACAGCCTCGATAATGCCCGTCCGTCCAGGGAAACCTCGCCCCGTTGGGCCGGCAGGTATCCAGCCAGCAGCCGCAGGATGGTGCTCTTGCCGCTGCCGTTGGGACCCAGCAGGACGGTGAAATCACCCGGTCGCAGGGAGAGCGAGAAATCCTGCACCACGCAGTCCGACCGGTAGGAATAACGCAAATGCCGGGCTTCAAGCAGCATAATGCCTCCCCCGCTTGAGCAGCAGCAGGAAGATCGGCCCCCCGACCAGTGCGGTCAGAACTCCGATGGGAATCTCCCGGGCCGGAAAAATGCTGCGCGACAACAAATCGCAGAGCAGCAGAAACGACGCTCCCCAAAAGAAGGCCGTGAAGACAATTTTGCGGTGATCACAGCCGTAGACTCGCCGCACGATATGGGGAATAATCAGGCCGCAGAAGCTGATGATGCCGGCCAGGCAGACTGCGAACGCCGCCAGCAGTGAGGCCAGCAGCACCAGCAGAAAAAGCAGCTGCCGGGCATTCACTCCCAGGTAATACGCCTGCTCCTCACCCAAAGCCAGAGCATTCAGTTCGCCGGCCCGCCAGCGCAGCAGCAGCAGCGCAAACAGGGTGTAGGCTGCTGCCGGCCAGAGCAGCCGCAGGTCCAGACCCTGCAGATCGCCCAGCAGCCACCAGGTCACTCCAGCCAGTTCTTCATGCTGGGCAATCGACAGCAGATAAGTCAGCAGGCTGGCACAGATGGTGCCGACAATCACCCCGCTCAGCAGCAGACTCTCGCTGCACCAGTCCCCGCTCCGGCTGACTAGCAGCACCAGTCCCAAAGCCAGCAGCGCACCGCCCAGAGCGGCGCAGGGTACTGCGTACTGGCTCAGCGCCCGCAACCCCAGCACAAAGGCCAAAGTGGCTCCCAGAGCGCCGCCGCCGGACACGCCCAGGGTGAACGGCTCAGCCAGGGG
>JAAYYJ010000473.1 GCA_012515455.1 Oligosphaeraceae bacterium | reverse complement strand
TGTGATCGGGTCATAACCCGCATTTCTGCTGGGGATGCTCACTCGCCAGCAACAGGAACTGATGAGATCGGGGCAGAACCCGCATTTCTGCTGGGGATGCTCACTCGCCAGCAACAGGAACTGATGAGATCGGGGCAGAATCCGCATTTCAGCTGGGGATGCTCACTCGCCAGTAGCGGGAGCTGGTGAGATCGGGTCATAACCCGCATTTCTGCTGGGGATATTCCATCGCCTGCAGGGGGAAACTACTATTTTCTCCTTCCGGCGCAAACCAAGCCATCTCAAACCAACCGAAAACGGCGTATCTCCGGCGACAATCTATCACCAATCTTCGCCAATTAACCCAAAACAGCGCCAGGAAGATTGGATGACGATATACACCCCCCTTCCCCCTTGGGTTTCATCCTTCTTGGTTATTACAAAAAATAGATTTGTAATAACAACCGGCTTGGCTATATTAAGTACCGGGCAATGCCCATCGCCCGTGACAAATTAACGTGGGAACAGTCAAGACATGGACCAGGCAAAGACACGTAAATATTTTACTCTAATTGAGTTGCTGGTTGTGATTGCGATCATTGCCGTTTTGGCCTCACTGCTTCTTCCTGCCTTGGGCCGGGCTCAAGGCAAAGCCCGTTCCCTGGTCTGCCTGGGGAATTTGCGGCAGCTGGGGATGGCCTATTTTACCTATGGCAGCGACTGGAATTCCACTCCTCCGGTCAGTGCTGCGGGTCAGCGCTGGGTTGATTTGCTCTCTCCGCTGGTATCCGGCAAGAGCGCTGAAAAATCCGGCAATGTGTTCGTCTGTCCACTTGACAACCGTCCCGAGGATAAGCAAGTTGTATACAGCGGCAGCGACTCCAGCAAGTTAAGCTATGCTGTCAACCAGTGTTATTCGCCCGGCCAGACCGCGAAGACTCACAAATTGTGGTACGGGGTGAACGCCGGGTTGATTCGCAATCCGGCTGAGTTCATTGCTTTGGCTGATGCGGGATCGTATTACATCGGCACCACCATTGCCGCGGCAGTGGTTAGTCAGTACAACGGCGAAACTGCCGTAACTGATGGCTTCTGCAAATACCTCTCGTTGCGGCATCAGGGCCAGGAATTCAATGCTGCTTTTGCCGACGGGCACGCAGGACTGCTCCGGCTGCCCTCCACACCATACCGCTATTGGGATTTCCTGCATTGCTGGGATGGCAGCTTCTGATGCGTGCCCTGCGCTTTCTATTTTCCCTCGGTTTGATCCTCGCGGGCTGTGCACCACAGGGCGGAACCGCCCCGGACCAGCTGGACCACCCGCCGCAACGGATTCTGTCCCTCGCTACCGCCGCGACCCATATCCTGCTCCAGTTGGAGCAGCCTCCCGCAGCCATTGACGAATTCGGCCGCGTGGCGCCTGGCGCTCATTCTCTCGCGGTGATCGGCAAAGGCAGTGCAATCTCGTGGGAAAAACTGGCCGAGCTGCAAATCGACTGCGTGCTGCTGTGGTATTACCAGTCCGCCGCCGCGGAAAATTTCCGTTCTGCCGGCTTGCGGGTGGAAACCATTGCGCCATTGCGCCTGGGCAGTTATCCGGAGCTGCTGCTGCAACTGGGGCATCTGACCGGCAAAACCGCGTCCGCCCGGGCATTGCATGCTGCCTTCCTGGAGCAGCTGCAGAAAATTCAGGTGTTGAGGGTGGAAAATCCCGTGCGGGTCTGTTTCGAACTGTATTCCCCCGGCAAAATTGTCGGCGACCAGAGCTACCTCGGTGATTTGCTGCGGGCGAGCGGTGGTTGCAGTATCAACCCCGGCCGCAGCGGCCTGTTCAGCCCGGAACGGATTGTCGAAGCCGCCCCGCAAATCATCTTCTTTGTCGAAGGCTCTGCCGATATCGCGGAATTATCGGCCCGGAATGCCTATCAATCCACCCCGGCAGTGCAGGCTCAGCGTATCCATGCAGTGCCCCGGAAGCTGCTGATCGAAGGGCTGGAGCCTATCGCTGCCATCACCTTCCTGCGCCAGAAAATCACCACCCCCCAACCTTGAGCCCGAAGAGGTCTGTTTATGGCATTCTACCGCATCACCAGAAATGAGAAATACGACTTCGCTACCCTGCATAATTGGGGCTGCACCTTCCAATGCCCGTTTTGCAGCTACAAATTGCGCAGCGGTGCCGAAGGCAGGCCGGGATTCGCCGAACCGCGTCCCGCCAGGTTCCTGAGCATCGCAGAGCAGAAAGACGCCCTGCAGAGGGTAAAACCCGGCAAGGTCTATTTTATGGGCGGCGAGCCGACCGTAGCCCGGGAAATTGAGGAGATGCTCGCGTTTGCCAAACATGAGCTCGGTGCCCAAACCAAGCTCGGACACACCAACGGCAGCCGTCTGCCCCTGCCGTGCCTGGACGGCGCCAATGTGGGTTTCAAGGCCTTCAGTGAGGAGCTGCACCAGGAAATCACCGGCCGGCCCAAGACGCTGATCTACGATAACTTCGCCCGTGCTTACGATCAAGGCCTGCAGATGGCCGCCAACCTGGTCTTCATTCCGGAACTGGTCGGGCTCGCCGAACTGGAGGGTCTGGTGCGCTTCCTGGCCGCGCTGGACCGGGAAATACCCTTTCATATCATGGGCTATATCCCGGTGCCCGGACAACCCTGGCGCCGGCCCACGGCTGAGGAAATGACCGCAGCCCGGCAACTGGCCGAGACTTATCTGAAGAGTGTGGCCTTGTCCCATCTGAGCCCAGATGAGGCACTGGATTTGACTGCCAGGGATGACCGTTTCGCGGTCAGTATCATCGCCGGAGTCTGAAATGAGATATTGGCCGTGGGCAATTTTGCTGCTCTTCCTGCTCTCCTGGGGCCAGGGTGCCGGAGACTGCTCCTATCCGGAAATCTGGCAACTGCTCAGCGGGGGTGAACTCTCCCCCGGCAGCCGGACCATCCTGCTGCAGATCCGCCTGCCGCGCCTGTTGGCCGCATTCCTGGCCGGCGCGATGCTCGCCGCCGCCGGTTGCGCAACCCAGAACCTCTTCCGCAATGACTTGGGCTCGCCCCATGTGCTGGGGGTTGTCAATGCCGCCGCCCTGGGAGCCGTCTGCGGACTGCTCCTGGGCGGCTGGATGATGACCCCGCTGGGAATCACTTTCGGACTGCTGACTTTGCTGTTGCTCTTCACACCGGGTAAAATCCGCGGCTGGGATGGCGCGGCCCTGGTCCTGGCCGGCATCGCCATCAATGCCTTCACCTCCGCCTTGACCTCAGCCGCGTTGTTCCTGGCTGACGAACGCCTGAATGCCCTGGTCTTCTGGCTCCTGGGCGGTTTCTGGCGCATCTCCTGGCAGGATGTGCTGCTGCTGGCGCCAACCGCGGCAATTGGCTGTGCCGTGCTCCTGGCACTGGCGCCGGAGATGGATATGCTGCTGCTGGGCGACCGGGCCGCAAGCCTGGCCGGGGTGCCGCTGCAGCGCGTGAAACCGATTGCGCTGCTGGTCGTCGCCACCTTGACCGCCGTGGTCGTTTCCTGCTGCGGGGTCATCGGCTTCGTCGGGCTGGCCGTGCCGCATATCGCGCGCATGCTCCTGGGAGCGTCTTTCCGGCGTCTGCTGCCGGGAGCAATCATGCTCGGTGGGACGCTGCTGCTGCTGGCCGATTTACTGGCCAGGACCGCCGCCGCGCCCCTGGAAATTCCCGTGGGGATTCTTACTGCGCTGGCCGGAGGGCCTTTCTTCTTCTACCTGCTGCTGCGCCGGGGAGGGACCGGAAAATGATCACCCTGAACGGCATCAGCTTTGCCTATCCCGCACATCCGGTCCTCCAGAATCTGCAGGCATCTTTCCTGCCCGGCCAATTCTACGGCCTGTTCGGACCGAATGGCTGTGGCAAAAGCACCCTGCTGAAAATCATTACCGGTGAGCTCAAGGCACAGCAGGGAAAAATCACACCAGTCTATCCTGATGCGTTGTCGCGGGCGCAGAATCTTGCCGTGCTGGAGCAGGAAATCCCGCCCCGCATTCCCCTGACCGTGCAGGAAATCATCCGCCTGGGCCAATATCCCTGGCAGCGGCAGGGGGAGGGAAAATCAGACTGCCTGGAGCAGGCCATGGAACTGCTGCACCTGCAGGAACTCTGCCGGCAACCGTATAACCGGCTCAGCGGCGGCGAGCGTCAGCGGGTGATGCTGGCCCGGGTCCTGGCCCAGGATACACCGGCGTTGCTGCTGGACGAGCCGGCCAGTTCACTCGATGTCGGTTTTCGCTACGGCTTTTATCAGACCCTGCAGGAGTTGTGCCGGCAGGGAAAATGCATTGTTATGGTCTCGCATGACCTGTTCATCGCCCCGAAATTCCTGGATTGTGCGCTGTTGCTGCACCAGGGCCGTATTCTAGCCTCCGGTCCGCCAGCAGCAGTGCTGAGCGGCAGCAACCTGCATCAGGTCTTCCACTGCCCCCCGGATTTATGGCCCCGGCCCTGAAGCCGGAAAAACAACGCGGCTGGACAGTTGCTTCCTGTCCAGCCGCGCCAATATTCATCATCCCCCCTGGGGGACTGCCGCCGCAGTCCCCGCACGGGTCTATTTCCGTCCCAGGTGGACCGCTTTCCAGATTCCCCCGGCGCCCGAGGTATCCCGGACTCTGACCACCACGACTTGACGCGAGCTCTGCCAGTCAATTTGGCCGGTAATGGGAATCTCGAAGGGCAGTATCCAGTCATCGGGATGCTGGTAGATATGCTCGCCGGCCAATTTCCCGTTGACGTAGACCCAGGCCGATTCATCCACTGCCCCGAAGCGCAGATAGATGTCCTTCCCCTTCCAGCTCTCGGGAATCTGGAGGGCCGTGGCGTAGAAGGCAATGCCGTTGTAGTTTTCAAGCACAGCCTTGAATTCTGCCGGGACATCCTCCGGCAATTGACTCTCCCAGCAACGGTCGGTGCGCAGACGTGCGGGCCAATCCTTGCGAATCGCAGACCAGGATTTCGCGGGCCAGTTCTCGGTCTCCAGCAGCCCCTTGTCCTCAGGGTCCATCTGGAATTGCCAGGACAGCGGTGTCGACTTGATCTCCTGGAAATCACGCATATCCCAGGCTAGCATCACATTGGCCACATCGCCGAAATCGCGCTCGCGGGACATCAGGGAGGACCAGAAGAATTGCAGGTCATCGCGGTGCTTGATGCGGAAATTCAGCAGGTCGCGGCCACGCGGCAGGCGCGCCTCGCTTTTGGCTGTGAGAGCCAGATACATCAGCCTGGCGTGCTGATTGGCCAGCTGCAAAGCCTCCAGACGGTGCAGCTGCCGGGCCGTCAAGGCGCTCTTGTCAGCCTTGGCGAGGATGGCGTCCGTCTGGTCGAAATCCTCGAGAAAATAATATTTGTCGATGTCCCACATCAGTCCGCGCCGGAAGTTCCCGTAGCGTCCGCGTTCGCGGATGGCGGCCATATTGGGGATGACACGTTTGTAGTAGACGTTGTTGCGCCAATAGTGCCAGTATTCTTTGGCCTGTGGTGCGGCTGCGCCCCAGGCGCTGCAGTACTCATCCTCGAGCTGTTCGAAGGTCATCTCCGGGCGGGTATGCAGCCTGGCCACCACATAATCTGCCAGACCGGTCGCGGGCCAGTAGTGGTGCAGGGAGTCATAATCTGTGCCCATAATGCCGTATTTCATGCCGACCTGAAAATATTCATAGAGCTGTTCTTCGAAGCCCATGGGCAGGCCGGTGTTGAGATGGAAGGAGTTGGGCCGATAGAAAATCTGCTTCACGCCGGCTTTCTGCCAAGCCTCGTACTGCTGTGCTACTTCCTCAGGCGAGCCGCCGGGCACAAAACCGATAATCACCCGGTCCATCACCTTCTCCCGGCGGGGCGGCTCGCTGTAGCAGGAGTAAGCGTACATACTCACCATGACCTCGGGGTCATGTTTGGATGCTTCGCGCAGGACACTGTTGGCGAACCAGACATAGCGGTCGGTCAGGTGTTTATCGAATTCCTCACCCGGTGTGGGCACATCCAGAGCCAGGCACCCTGGGCAGCGGCAGTAGCCGCCGCTGTCATTTTCGCAGACGTTGATGACTTTCGCCCGGGGATTGCCTTGCAGCCAGTTCTCCACAATCTGCTTGGTCACGCCGGGATTGCTGACGCAGAGCTTGCAGCGGTCGGGATTGCCGGAATGCTCGGGCCGCCGGACGCCGTCGCTCTGCATAGCAAAATATTCCGGATGGTCCTTGCCGTACAGCGCCCACCAGCGGGTAAAAGCGTGCCCGTAGTTAAAATAGAAGCTGTTGCCCATCTTATGCCGTTTGAGCCAGATATAAGCATCCGTAGACTTACTATTCAGCTCGGCTTCAGTCAACTGCAGCGGCGCGGGATAATTGTTCATGCTTTTTTGATAAGCGGTCCAGCGCGGCATACCGCAACGCAGGGACCGTTGCTTCAACTGGCCGGGGTTCCAGCTATAGAAACCCTCCTTCAGCGCCGGCATGCTATCCTGGGTCAGGACGATGCCCTCCTTGCCGGGGGAAATCCAGCGTATCCCCAGCTGCTTGTCCAGGAAGTCATAGACTGCGAACATGGTCCCGGTCCGGCAGCCAGGGCTGGCCAAGGAACGTCCATCCAGCGTCTTTTTCTTCTGATAGGTGGCAGGGATGCTTTCATCCCCCCAGAACCAGGTTCCGTCCTTGGAGATTACGTAGAAGGCTTCCTCCGGCACCGGCGGGCGCTGCAGGGGTGAGTTCGCCGGTTCTGTACCGACATAAAAATTGTATGTCTGGTCCACTGCATTGGCCGTGATGGCAATCTGGCTGGGCGGCAGCAGCAACCCGAGGTGATCGGCTAATTCCTGGGCCGCGGTTTTGGTGATTGGCCCCGCCGTTTCAGGACAGACGATATTGATTTTCTCACCCACCAGCACCTGTCCCTGCACTAGAACCACCAGGAACAATGCTGCCCAAAAAATCTTGCTGCCCTGCATTGGCATTTTCTCCTACCTTGTGCTGTGATTGCGCCCGCGCCTCTGAATGTAAGACTGCTGGCCGAAAATCCCCCGCTTGCAGCGTATGCCTCTGATCGGGGCCGATGTGGATAATATAACTTGCCGGTCAGGGAAAGACAACTCAGACCAAAATCATCGCCTCAGGATAATTTTTGCAGCAGTGTCACAACCTCGTCATCACTCATCGGTCGGGGATTGGAACGCATGCTGCCACTGCGGCAATTCTTGACCACATAGTCAAATACTGCGGGCGTCAGCCCTGCGGCCCGGAAATTTCCCGGTACCTGCAGCTGCTGTGTCAACGCCTGCACTCTCTGCAACAGCTCTTCTGCTCCTGACCATCCCATCGACTCCGCCAATACCTGCACTGCCTCTCGGCAGGCGGGCAGATTCCAAGCCAGGATATGGGGCAGCAGAACCGCGCAAGTGTACCCATGCGCCAGGTGCAGGATATGGCCCAGCGGATGAGCCAGTCCATGTACTGCACCCAGGCTGCTCTGGGAAAACGCCAGTGCCCCCAGCATGCTGCCTTCTGCCACCCGCGTCCGGGCCTCACGATTCGCGCCATCCTCCCAAGCCAGCGGCAGCCACTGTAGCAGCAGTGCTACTGCCCGCCCGGCCAGGCCGCGGCTGTACTCACTAGCCCCCAGGGAAATATATGATTCCAGTGCTTGGGTCAAGGCATCCAGACCGCTGTCGGCAGTTATGCGCCGGGGCAGGGAGAAAGTAAAATCGGGATCACAGATCGCCACTCTGGGGACCATCAGCCCAGAGCGTATCGAGCGCTTCTGCCCGCCGGCGGCATCGGTCAGGACCGCATTGGGGGTGATTTCCGCACCCGTGCCGGCTGTAGTGGGTAAGGCCAGCAGAGGCAGTGTTGTTTCCGGTACGGGGATGGAGCCGGCAAAATACTCCTGCACACTGCCTGAGCCCTGCGACAGCCAGGCCGCGGCTTTGCCAGTATCCAGCACGCTTCCCCCGCCCAGGCAAAGCACTGCGTTGGCAGAAGCCGCCCGCAACGATGCAATGCACTCCTCTACCTCATCCAGAGGTGGATCAGAACTGATACCGCATTTGCAGCCCACCACCCGGGCACCCAAGCCGTCCAGCAGCTCTTGTCCCGCAGGGCTCGCCAGGGCTCTCCGGGAGGCCAGCAGGAACAGCCGGACTTCCTGACCGGCGAGCAGCCGGTCGGCTGCAGCAGCTGCCTGCCGGCGGCTGCCGCAGCCGAAATGCAGCACCTGGGGAAAATTTACCACATAGGTGTCTTTCAACATCACCAATACCTTTCTCCCGCCGGCGGCAGTGCCTGCGCCCTGATGAGACACTCCAGGCGCTGGTCGGGGTGAATGCTCACGGCCGGAAGCGATAACAACCACTGGTCCACTCATCCAGGGTGATGCGGGTCAGTTCCTGGGCTCCGAGTGCGGCAAAGCTTTCGCGTACCGCACAATACTGCTCGCTGAGGATGCCTGACAAGAGCAGGAAAGAACCATCGGCATGGGGGGCCAGGAAGCGCATGATGCGCTCCGCATTCTCCAGCAGTACGCTGGCCAGGATATTGGCGGCGACCACCCGGCAGGGCTGCGGCGGAGTGAAATCCTGGACCTCTGCGACCTGCACGGACACGCCCTGGATGCCGGCGGTGCTTAAATTCTCCCGGGTGGTCTCGACTGCCTGCGGATCATAATCGAAGGCATAGACAGGCGCGTAGCCGAGTATGCTCGCACCCATGCTTAAGATGCCGGACCCGCAGCCGGCGTCCAGGAACGACAGCCCCCCGCCCTGCTCCGACTCGATGGAGTCGAGAAATTTCAGGCAGGCCCGGGTGGTACCGTGATAGCCGGTACCGAAGCACATCCCGGGGTCCAGGGGCAGCACTTTCTCGCCCGCCAGGGGCTGGTACTGTTCCCAGCTCGGTTTGACCACTAGACGGGGCGAGGCCTTGAAGGTATGGAAGTGCTTTTTCCAGCTCTCCGACCAGTCTTCCTCTTGCAAGGACCGGCAGGAGAGACTGCGCAGCGGAGCGCTCAGCAGCGCCTGCCATTCCGGCTGCCGGGCCTGCAAGCGAGCCAGCAGGGCCTTGGCCTGGCGGCCGGCCGGGACAAAAATATAGGTGGTCGCCAAGCCGGTCTCGCGGTTGAGATACGCTGAACTGGACAGCTCCTCCGCGGCGAGCAGCTCTTCCAGAATGGCGGCATCATCAGCCACACTGATGATTTCCAGAACAGTCAGGATTTTGCCCCTTCGCATCGCGTGTCCTCCCCGGTTTTCAGTTGCGTCCAAACGGCGAGAGCTCGCGCAGGGCTTTGACAATGCCCGGCATGACCGCAAGAATCAGCTCCACATCCTGGTCGGTGTTATAGCGTGAGAAGCTGAAACGAATCGAGCCATGCAGCGCCTGGTAATCCAGTCCCATTGCCCGCAGTACGTGCGAGGGCTCCAGGGAGCCAGTAGTACAGGCTGAACCCGAGGACGCGCAGATTTTTCCGGCCTGGTAGAGGCGCAGCAGAATCGCCTCTCCTTCAATATACTTGAAGCAGATATTCAAGGTATTGGGCAGACGATGTTGCAAATCACCATTGACCATCGCGTCAGGACAACTGGCCAGCAATCCCGCCTGCAGGCGGTCACGCAGTGCCGCCAGCTGCACCGCCTCAGCGGCCAAATGCTGCTGCGCCAGTTCCGCCGCCTTGCCCAGGGCTGCGATGCCGGCGACGTTCTCCGTGCCGGCTCTCTGACCATGCTCCTGATGCCCGCCGGCCAGAAAAGGCGCAAAGGGTACGAAGCGCCGGCGGTACAGCGCCCCGATGCCTTTCGGGGCATGCAGTTTGTGACCGCTCAGCGAGAGGAAGTCGATTGCGCTGCCGGACAAATTAATGGGAATCTTGCCCACCGCCTGCACAGCGTCAGTGTGGAACAACGCCCCCTTGGCATGCGCCATTTCCGCCAATTCCCAGACCGGATAGAGGTTGCCGATTTCGTTATTGGCAAACATCACCGTCACCAGGGCGGTGTCTGAACTGATCAGGGCCCGGGCTTCGTCCAGATCAATGCGTCCCTGGCTGTCGACCCTCAGGTAGTCGACATGGATGCCCTGCTTCTGCAAGTTGCGGCAGACATTCAAGACCGCCGGGTGCTCGACCATGGTGGTCAGAATCTTGCGCCGGCCAGCCTGGGTGGCCAGCGCACTCATGATTGCGGTGCTGTCCGACTCGCTGCCGCAGCTGGTGAAGATAATCTCTTCCGTTGTGGCACCGACCAGTGCGGCCAGGGAGACACGCGCCTGCTCGATGGCTTTCGCCGCCGGCCCGCTGAATGGATACACGCTGGAAGGATTCCCGTAGTACTCAGTCAGGAACGGCTGCATGGCAGCAAACACTTCCGGAGCCACGCAAGTGGTGGCGTTGTTATCGACGTAAACAATTTCGTTCGTCATGCTGTTGCTTATTGTTGGTGCCCCGGTTCTAACCCACAACCATAGGCGTGGACAATCAGCCCTTTACCTCTTCCACTGCCAGGGCAGTGGATACCAGCTCGCGCAGTTTGGCTTCCACCCAGTGTTTCAAGGTCTGGGTGGCGGATGGACAACTGGCGCAACGCCCCTGCAGGCGTACATACACCGTGTCGCCGTCGATATCGACCAGCTCAGCATCGCCACCGTCTTTCATCAGCCCCGGGCGGATCACTTCATCGAAGGTCTCCTGCACCAGCTTCATCTTCTGCAAGTTGGTCAGCGGTGCTCCCGGTGCCGGACGGGCAGCAGCCGGTGAGGCTGCCGCAGCGCTGCCGTTCAGCTTGTCCAGGATGGACTGGATCTCGCCTTTGCAGCCGCCGCAACCGCCGCCGGCTTTGCAGTAATGCGTGACATGCTCTACCGTGGTCAGATGATTTTGCTGCACCACTTCTTTGATTTTGCGCTCGCTGATGGAAAAACACTGGCAGACAATGCGGTCCTCTCCGGTCAGGTCATTCTCGCCTCCGGGCAAATTCAATTCCGGGTGTTTTTTCCGGATATCGTGCATCGCGGCCTGAAAAGCCTCCATGCCCATAACCGAGCAGTGCATCTTCTCCTCCGGCAGTTCGCCCAGATAATGGGCGATATCCTGGTTGGTCAGGGCCGCTGCTTCCGCCAGGCTTTTGCCGCGCAGCATCTCGGTCAGGGCCGAAGCCGACGCGATGGCCGAGGCGCAGCCAAAGGTCTGGAAGCCGACCTGGTCAATGTGCTGTTTGTCGGCCGAGAGCTTGATGTACAGCTTCATGGCATCGCCGCAGACAATGTTCCCGACCTCACCTACGCCATCAGCTGCAACGATCTCCCCAACATTGCGGGGATTCAGGAAATGGTCCATTACTTTTTCCGAATAATTCCACATCTGAACCGCCTTCCTTTCCTTTTTCCGGAATAAAAAAAGCCGCATAAGCAGAACTTGATGCGGCTTCATGACAAATGAGTGCGCTGCCGGCGGCAGCCGGCCCCCTCCCCTGCCAGAGGATTACTCTGCAGGCTTGGTCTTGGGAAGCCCCCAGGCTCTGTCGCCGTCTTTGTAACGGCCTTCTTTTTTCAGCTGGTCGACCCGCTCAAAACGCTTCAGGACGTTGCGTTTCTCGCTTACCGCACCTTTGGTCTTTAAACTGGGATGAACTGACATTATTCTATTCTCCTTGGCAGAACTGGAAAAATTGTTTGCGACAAGCCATTACTATAACGCATCAGCCGTCTAATGCAACTGGAGAGACGACCTTTGCAGCTTTTTCGCGGGAAAATTATTTTCTGACTGGCAAAACCTCTGCCGCGGGCGATATTATTGGCGACCGCTCTGCCTCTCCTCAGTCAGATTATCATTCACCACGAGTCCCCCGATGTCCAGCACATATCTTCTTGACACCAATGTATTTTTGTTTGATCCCCTGGCTCTGAACAACTTTTCCGACTGTGACGTCGTCCTGCCCCTGGAAGTCATTGAGGAAATTGACAAGTTCAAGCGCGAGTCCAGTGAGACCGGCCATAACGCCCGCGCCACGGCTCAGACCTTCGACGAATTGCGCCAGAGAGGCTCTCTGCGCGCGGGCATCAACCTGGATAACCACTGCCGGTTGCGCATCGCGGCCGAACACTACGACTTCAATGCCACGCAGCATCGCAATGCCGCCGAGGCGCTCCTGCAGCTGGCCTTGCAAATCCAGGCCGAGTGTCCGGCTCAGCCACCGGTCATCATCAGCAAGAATGTCAATTTGCGGGTCAAGGCCGACGCCCTGGGCTTGCCGGCCCAGGATTATGAGCCCCTGGATGCTGTCGATGCCACCGATATCACCGGCTGGCACCGGCGCGATCTGCCCCTGCCCGAGATCACCCGTCTGCAGGACGGCGGCGGGCTGGATTTCCGCCAGGAGCACCTCCAGCCCAATGAGTTCGTCTTCGCCCGGGAAATCGGACGGCCGAAAAATGCCGTCTGTGCCCGCCTGGACTGCGCCGGAGAAGAGCTGCTGCCGATCCTGGATACCACCCGGGTCATCTGCGGCATTCGCAGCCTGAACATCGAGCAGACGTTCACCATCAATGCCCTGCTCGATCCCCAAATCAGCCTGGTCACCCTGAGCGGAAAAGCCGGCACCGGCAAAACCCTGCTGGCCATCGCCGCCGGACTGCAGCAGATTTTTGCCGACGGGCGCTACCAGCGCCTGCTGGTCTTCCGGCCGACGCTGCCGGTCAGCCGGGACCTCGGGTACCTGCCCGGAGAATTGTCCGACAAGATGCGGCCCTGGATGCAGCCGGTCTTCGATGCCCTGGAATTCATTCGCGGCCAGGACCGCAAGAATCCCGCCCGGGTGCTGCCCCACGATGTGCTCGGCTGCCCGGAAATCAGCGTCGAGCCGCTGACCTACATCCGCGGCCGCAGCATCCCGAATCAATTTATTATCATTGATGAAGCACAGAATCTCACTCCCCTGGAAGTGAAGACAGTGATCACTCGTGTGGGGGCCGGCAGCAAGATTGTCCTGACTGGCGATCCGGAGCAGATCGACAACCCGTACCTGGATGCCCGCTCCAACGGCCTGACCTGCCTGGTCAAACGCTTCCTGCCCAGCCCGTTGTCCGCTCATGTCACCTTGATCAAGGGCGAACGCAGCGAACTGGCGGAAACCGCCGCCACGTTATTATAAGAACTCAGCACTGCCTCGCGGTAGCAAAAAAGGACCAATCATGAAAATTCTGGCGCAAAAGTACATCTGGACCATCACCCCCGAAATTCCGCGTGCCGGCGAAGGCAGCGCGGTGCTATTGCAGGACGGTCGGGTTTTCCTGGTCTATTCCCGCTTCCTCGGAGGCGGCGCAGACCATTCCAAGGCCGAACTAGTGGGCGGGATCTTGTCCCTGCAGGACGGCAGTCTCAGCGAAGAGCGGGTGCTTTTTACCGCCCCGGAGGCCCTGAACCAGATGAGCGTCAGCCTGGAGCGCCTCCAGGATGCGTCCCTGGCCATACTCTTCATCCGCAAGCTGACCCCGATTACAGACCAGATTTTCTTTTCGCGCAGCACCGACGAGGGTAAGAGTTGGAGCACTCCAGTCAATTGCAGTCAATGCTGTCCGCAGTACCCGTATCTGGTGGTCAACAACGACCGCCTGCGGCAGTTCTCCAATGGCCGTCTGGCCATCCCGGTGAATCTCTACGCCCATGGCGCGCATACCCCGGAGAACCTCGAAGCCTCCCGCATCGGCATCATCTATTCCGATGACAACGGCCGCTCCTGGCAGCTCTCAGCTCACATCATCATCGAGCAGGAGGACATCATCGCGCCGCCGGTCATCTCCCCGGACCATCCGGAAGCCTGGGATTGGTGCCTCAAGCACCAGTTCAAACAACAGGAACCGGGGGTCGAGCAGCTTCTCAACGGCAGCATCTATCTGTACTGCCGCACAGTGCTGGGGTATATGTACCATGCCCGTTCCTACGACAACGGCAGCACCTGGACCGCCCTGAAGCCGTGTTTCGACCTGCCCTCGCCCTGCGGACCGCAGTCCATCCGCCGCATCCCCGGACAAAAACGCCTGCTCTGTCTCTATAACGATCATCACGGGCAGGCTTTCGCAGGCGAAAACTGGAACTGGCGCACGCCCTTGACCCTGGCCGCCAGCGATGACGACGGGCAGTCCTGGCAGAATCTCGGCGAGGTGGAGGATAATCAGCACAACTACTGCTATACCAGCATGCTGTTCCTGGATGACAAACTGCTGCTCACGGAATACGAGTCGGAGAACAAAGAGGATGGCAGCCGGCGGAATCTGGCTTATTTTAAAATGCAGCTGATCACCGGCTTCTAGACCTGGTCATAAAATCTGTCGGGACCGAAAATAACGCAGGCGCGGAGCTGATTGCCAGCCCCGCGCCTGCGTTTTCTTCTTAGCGACTGCGAATTACATCAATTCGCCAATCTTCTTGTGCAACTCAAGCCGGCGCATCGCATTTTCCTCACATTCCTGGAAGAGCGTGTCCGCCTCGGCTGCCGCCGCGGTGTTGCGCAGGGATTTGTAACGGCCCTCACCGGCCAGAAATTCCTGGAATTTGCCATTGCTGTCCTTGCTGTCCCAAGAGAAGCGGTTCTCCGCCTTGCCAGGATTGTAGCGGTACAACGGGATATAGCCGCACTCCACCGCCTTCTTCTGTTCTTCCTGATGGTACATCATATCAATCGCGTGATTGATGCAGGGCGAGTAGGCCAGAATCAGGGACGGCCCCTTGTATGCTTCCGCTTCCAGGAAGGCATTCAGGGTCTGCTGCCGGTTGGCACCCATTGAGCAGCTGGCCGTGTAGACGTAGCCGTAGCTCATGGCCATCAGACCGAAGTTCTTTTTGCCGACCCGTTTGCCGTTGGCGGCAAACTGCGCCACTGCGCCAATCTGAGTCGACTTGGAGGCCTGACCGCCAGTGTTGGAATATACTTCAGTATCCAAAACCAGCACATTCACGTTGCTGCCGGAAGCCAGGACGTGGTCCAGACCGCCGAAACCGATGTCATAAGCCCAGCCGTCACCACCGATGATCCAGACCGACTTGTCGACAAAGTAATCGGACAACTCGTAGGCCTTGGCACAGTAGGCGCAGGCAGAAGCGGATTTCTCCAGCAGGGCTTTGGCTGCCGCCTGGGCCGCAAAGGCCTCCGGCGTGGCAACATCCCACAGCTCCAGGCACTTGCCCAGCGCATCCTTCAAATCAGCCGGTGCCGGCGCCGCGGCGATGATAGCCTCGGCATTCATTTTCAGCTGCATGCGGTTGGTGTCGATGGCCAGGCGCATCCCCAAGCCGAACTCGGCATTGTCTTCGAACAGGCTGTTGGCCCAAGCCGGACCACGCCCGTTTTTGGCCTTGCAGTAAGGGATAGTCGGGAAGGTGCCGCCATAAATTGAGGAACAGCCAGTGGCGTTGGCAGCGATCATGCGTTCACCGAACAGCTGGGTCATCAGCTTGACATACGGTGTCTCACCACAACCGGCACAGGCGCCGGAGAACTCAAACAAGGGCTTCAGCAGCTGACTGCCTTTGACGGTCGTAATCTTGTTGCTGCCCAAGTTGTTGTCAGAGGAGTTCTCAAAGAACTTAACATTCTCCTGCTCGCCGCGAGCACGCGCAGTCTCCAGAGTCTCCCATTCCAAAGCCTTGTTCTCTTTGCTGGCCATCGGGCAGGACTGTACACAGACGCCACAACCCTGGCAATCCTCACAGTACACCTGGACCTTGAATTTCAGATTCGGGTCCGCCTTGGGCTTGATCTCGACAGCACCGAAACCAGCCGGGGCAGAAGCGAGCTCAGACACCGGTATCAGCTTGGTGCGGATGGCAGCGTGCGGACAGACCATGCTGCAGATGTTGCACTGGATGCAGTTCTCGGATTTCCAAATCGGAATGCGCGGGGCGATGCCGCGCTTCTCCAAACAGGACGTGCCGCTGGGCAGCGAGCCGTCGATGGACATGGCGGAGACGGGAATCTTGTCGCCTTGCTGATGCATCGCCGGCAGGATAATCTTGCGGGCGAAGTCATCTGCGTCTGCACCCAGCAGTGGGGCAGGAACATAACAGTCAATCCCATCGAGACTGGACGGAACCGCGACCTCATCCAGAGCTGCGGCGGTGTTATCCACGCAGGTCCAGTTCTTGGTCACGATATCCATGCCCTTCTTCTTGAAGCGCTTCTCAATCGACTTCTTCAGCATATCGATGGCCAGATTCTTGTCCAGGACCTTGGAAATGATGAAGAACGCGGTCTGCATGACCGAGTTGATGCGCTTGCCCAGCCCGGCAGCCATGGATATCTTCAGGGCATTGATATTGTAGAAGCGGATTTTGCGGGAGAGGATGATCTCCTGCATCTCACGGGTCAGTTTCGAGAAGACTTCGTCATTGCTGAATTCCGAATTGAGCAAAAACACACCGCCTTCGGTCAGACCGGAAATCATATCATAGCGCCCGATGTAAGCGGGGTTGTGGCAGGCCACGAAATTCGGACTGCTGATCAGGTACGGGCTGGTAATCGGCTTCTTGCCGAAACGCAGGTGCGAGACCGTGATGCCGCCGGATTTCTTGGAATCGTAGGAGAAGTAGCCCTGAGCATACATGTCCGTGCCGTTCCCGATCAGCTTGATGGAGTCCTTGTTGGCACCAACCGTGCCGTCCGAGCCCAGGCCCCAGAAAGTACAGCTGATGGTCCCTTCCGGCTCACACGCGAATTCCGGACCTACCGGCAGCGAGAGCTTGCTGACATCATCATTGATGCCGACCGTGAAGCTGTGGAATGCCGCACCTGACAAATGATCAAAGACCGCTTTGGCCATTGCCGGCGTGAATTCCTTGGAAGACAGGCCGTAACGGCCGCCGATCACCTTGCAGGTATCGTATTTTGAGCCGTGCAGGGCATTCACCACCGCCAGATACAGGGGCTCGCCCGTCGAACCGGGCTCTTTGGTCCGGTCCAGAACCGCAATACTCTTTACCGTCGTGGGCAGGGCCGCCAGGAATGACTGGTTGTCAAAGGGCAGGAACAGCCGCACGTTGATCATCCCCAGTTTGGCACCCTTCGAATTGAGGTAATTGACCGCCAGGGCCACCGTTTCCGCCCCGGAACCCATTACGACAATCACCTTTTCAGCATCAGCCGCGCCGACATAGTCGAACAGATGGTACTGACGGCCAGTCACACCGGCGAGCTTGTCCATGTATTTCTGCACCATGCCGGGCAGTTTGGCATAATGCAGATTGGTGGTCTCACGGCCCTGGAAATAGACATCCGGATTCTGGGCCGCAACATGAATCATCGGCTTCTCAGGACGCAGAGCACGCGCCCGGAATGCCTCGATATACTTCATATCAACCAGGGACTTCAGGACCTCATAATCGAGCTCCTCGACCTTTTGAATCTCATGCGAGGTCCGGAAACCGTCAAAGAAATGCACAAACGGAATGCTTGCTTCCAGGGTCGCCAGATGCGCGACCGCAGCCATGTCCATAGCCTCCTGTACCGAACTGGAGGCCAGCAGCGCGAATCCCGTGCCGCGGCAGGCCATCACATCCGCGTGATCGCCGAAGATCGACAGCGACTGCGCCGCCAGAGTACGGGCGGAGACGTGAAAGACCGTCGGCAACATCTCACCGGCAATCTTGTACATGTTGGGAATCATCAGCAGCAGCCCCTGCGAAGCAGTATAGGTCGTGGTCAGGGCACCGGCCACCAGAGAACCGTGCAATGTACCGGCAGCTCCCGCCTCGGACTGCATCTCCACAATGTTCAAGGGCCGGCCGAACATATTCAAACGACCCTGGGCAGCCCAGGAATCCGCCAATTCACCCATCACCGAGGACGGCGTAATCGGATAGATCGCCGCTACTTCGCTGAATGCATAGGCGACGTGAGATGCGGCGGTATTGCCGTCAATCGTGACCATTTTACCCATTTCGTTACTCCTTAAAGATTTCCATCAAAGCACATTCTTGCAGGTGAGAGGATGACTCACCTAAAGATTTTGGCATTTGGTAAATATAAAGCGGTTCGTTTTTTTTACAAGGCCGATCTGGCTAATTTGCAGTATTTCACCATTCCGTAAACCGCTGCCGTTCCATCCCCCTGGAGACGGCGTCCCCGGCCATCTCCAGACGGGGCCGGAAACCGCGAACTGCCGTGCAAATACCTACCGCTAAAGTTTTTCACATTTGCCGTAAATACTGCTTTTTGCTCTTGCAAAAATGCTCAGTGATGTTATATTGATGTTTCGTCTTTTCTGCTGCTGCACCAGTCGTCCGGTCCGGGTGACTTTCCCCATATCGTATGGAGTCTGTGGTATGAACAAAAAAAACAACTCGTCTTCTCGGCCTGCCCT
>JAAYYJ010000044.1 GCA_012515455.1 Oligosphaeraceae bacterium | reverse complement strand
ATCAGGGCCGTGGCCATGGGGCGGATGCCGAACATAATGCTGCGCACCACCGGGCTGTGCTGCCAGCGGCCGTAGGAATGCACCGCCAGGGACATCATTACGAACGAGGGCAGTAGCAGTCCGATGGTCGCGACCAGCCCGCCCAGGACTCCCGCCTGCTGGAAGCCCAGGAAGGTGGCCAGGTTGATGCCGATCGGTCCAGGGGTGACCTGGGAGATGGCCTGGAAGTTGCCGAATTCCTCGAGAGTCATCCAGTGCCTGGTATTGACCAGATCATTGATATAGAATTGCATCAGGGTGCCGCCGCCGCTGAGGCAGAAGCAGCCGTAGTACATAAACAGGCACAGCAGGAAGAGGTAGATCATGGCGTGGATTTCTCCTCCCTGGCGGCCGCGGGCAGGTCGCGGCAGAGCAGCAGGCAGTACAGCGGCCCGAACACCAGCCCGAAGAGTATCAGCCAGCCGGGGTTGGTGTGGAACAGCAGCACCGCCGCCAGACCGCCGAGGAAGATTGCCAGCTGCACCCGCGAGCGGATCGCCTGGCGCCAGACCCGCAGCAGGGTCGCCAGCATCAGCCCGGTGATCGCGGTGCGCACCGCGATGAATGCCCCCTGAATGAAGTGGTTCTGCATGGGCAGGTGGGCGAAGCCCAGCGCAATCAGGGTGATAACCAGGAACGACGGCAGAGCCACCCCGGTCAGGGCCGCCAGAGCACCCCAGAAGCCAGCGGTGCGGTAGCCGATATAGATGGCGATATTGCCCGCAGTCAGCCCCGGCACCGCCTGGATCAGGGTCAGCATCTCGGACAGCTCGCCCTCACGCAGCCAGCGGTATTTCTTGCCGAAGGTCTCCTCGGCTACCAGCAGAATCGCGTAGCCGCCGCCGACCACAAATAACGCTATTTTGAAAAATTCGCGGAAGAGAATCCAGATTGGGGATTGAGTAGCGGTGTTGCCGGTCATGGGTATCCTTGGTCCGGCTGCAGCGGGAGGGGCAGCGGCAGCGATGGTAAAACTAATAATATCAGTTTTTTACACGGCAATACAAGTGTTAATGTGCGAAAGTCGGTGATAGATATAGATGTTTAACTTACTTCATCTGAATCTATCTTGACCTCGACATCTGGCAAGAATCCGGGGCAGCCTTGGCCGGCAAGCTACCCCAAAGGGGTAGCCATCCCCAAGCCCAGGGTTGGACGCATAGCGTCCTACCCTGGGAATCGGAGAGGGCATCGTTTCTTCCCCCTCCTTCCTTCCCCTGCCGCCTGCAGGCGGCAGGGGAAGGAAGGAGGGGGAAGTTTTTAGGTTGCTTGATGTTCCCAGGGTAGGTTGCTGCGCAACCAACCCTGGGCTTTGAAGATTGCAACCCCCGCTGGGGGTTGGCAGAAGAAAAATTCTCGTATCATCAGACGGTGGTTTCAGGGAAACTCTATTTTATCTCGTGCGAAGCCCCATTCTGCGGCTTGCTGCAAGTAGCGCTCAAGGTCTGCTGCGGGGAGGGTCGGGGTACGGGCCAGCAGCCAGTAATAATTGGCAGTGTTAGCGGTGACAACGGCGACGGAATAATCTGGCTCCAGGTGGATGATACGGTATGACCCATAGAAGGGCCGGAAGAAGCTGACCCTGAGTTCGCCGGTGCTGGGCTCGCCGGCAAAGATTGCGACCGCAGAGGCCGATTTGGGCTTGCCGTCTTTCAGGCCCGAATTTACCACCTGGACCTTGCCGTCGTCGCGCAGGCTGTATTCGGCGGTGCATTTGCTCATCCCCCTCTCAAAGCGGTTGGGCAGTCTGGCGATTTCGTACCATTTGCCCATGTACCGGGCTGCATCGAAGCCGGTGACCGCAGGGATGTGGCTGGTCGTGGGCAGCGATGAACAGCCCGCCAGCAGCATAATCCCGGCTCCCAGAACCACTGCGAACGATGTTTGTAGTGCGTGCAGCATTTCCTTCTCCCGATTTTGCCCTTGCCGCTGGATAGCAGCCGGTGGTTTGATGCTTTTTCTTGCACCCCGGAGGGGCGCAGATATTATTATCACCTGCGAGTACCCTGATTGCAAGCCGGACAGCGGGAGTTTTGGAAAAATCAGACCTCACGCCCGGGGGCAGTGACAGCCAGGGCATCCTCAGCCGTGCTTGCGGGCGCGGCAGTTCCTGAGGCTCCCGTCGTCATCCGTCCTGCGGCATGGCGCAGGTGCAGTAAGATTTCCGTTCCCGTATCGAAAGGCAGTAAACCGCTCCGGCTGAAATAGGCGGCAAATTGTCCAGCGATGAAAATGGTTACGCCGTCATTAGTCCTGTTGCATAGCACAGGCGCGGGAGGACCTCCGTTTCCGCGTCGAAGGGTTGCCGGCCTACCGGCAGCGACAGACTGCATTGCGCTCGTGCTTGCGGGCGCGGCAGTTCCTGAGGTGCCCATCGTCATCCGTCCTGCGGCATGGCGCAGGTGCAGTTAGATTTCCGTTCCCGTATCGAAAGGCAGTAAACCGCTCCGGCTGAAATAGGCGGCAAAATTGTCCAGCGATGAAAATGGTTACGCCGTCATTATTCCTGTGGCATAGCACAGGCGCGGGAGGACCTCCGTTTCCGCGTCGAAGGGTTGCCGGCCTACCGGCAGCGACAGACTGCATTGCGCTAATGACGTTGCGGCTGTGCGCCTGATTTCAGCTGCACCACCCTTGTCCTGACATCTTGGCCGGCTCCGGCGGCGCCAGCTGGAATGACGCGGATGCAGGAATGGAGTTGATGCAGGAATGGAGTTGATGCAGGAATGGAGTTGATGCAGGAATGGAGTTGATGCAGGAATGGAGTTGATGCAGGAATGGAGTTGATTCAGGAATGGAGTTGAT
>JAAYYJ010000043.1 GCA_012515455.1 Oligosphaeraceae bacterium | reverse complement strand
TGCTGGACGAGAGGATGGGATACCCTTCTTCGAAGAGCCGGGTGAAAAAGTCAAGGTCTGCAGCGTTGTCGCAGAGGGGTTTGTCGATGAACAGTGGCATGCCGGCGGCGATGAAGGGCCTGGCGCGACGGATGTGCTCGCTGCCGATATCGGTGGCAATGATAACCGCATCCACCTTGCCGATAAGCTCTTCAGGATGGTCTGCCACATGGGGAATCAACGAGAGCTTCGCCACGTGTTCGGCATCCCGGCGATGGTCGCAGCAGACATATTCCATACGGGCTCCAGGAATGCCCATTTTCTCGTAGTCCTGTAGATACAGGTAGTCAGGAATAGCGGGGAACGGGCATTCTTTTTGCATAAGCTCCCGGTCGAAGCGGTTGAACATCGCGCTCCAGCTGTACGGATGACCATTGCCCTCGGTCATGCCTAAAATTCCCAACCGGATGTTATGAGGATCGGTCACAAAGCTTGTCATTGGCCTGTTCTCCACAGAATTTGCCACACGATACGGAACCTGAAAACCCTGGCAGCCGCATATTTCCCGACTGCGGCTGCCGGGCAGAAGCCGGCGATTTTCCTTCCCGAGCAAGTCAGCGCTGGTCCGGAAAGTCCCAAGAGGCATCACTCGGGCAGCCGGATACCGGAGCCACGGTGATCTGTTGCAACAGGAGGATAAGCTAACCTTGCCGGGAGCGACATTACAGCCAACGCAAAATAAAGCAAAAAATTGGGCGCGCATCCCATTTTCAGCTGTAGAAAGAGAGCATTTCGGTTTTTTGCCGCATTTTTCTTAGGGATGCGGAAACACACTCGCAGGATACCGGCAAAACCTCAGAATTCAGTCCCGGGGTCTGCAAATCCATCCTGCTATAAACCTGGGGGGCCTGCCCTGGTGCTCGGGTTGTACGCCCTCGCCAGATAACCTGGTGCCGTCCAGCGTCACTGACCGTTGCGGCTTTTCCGGTTTTTCCACAAAATAACTGCCTGCGACTGGTTTATTTTTTGCCAAGTCCACTTATATTATTGTTACTTGCGACCATTTCACCTCATTCATTCCAGCATCAGAGAGCGCCATGTCAGTTCAGTTTCGCACCATATTTTTTCTGCTCACCTGCTTCTGCCTGCAATCGGCCTTTACCCAACCGGCGGGCGGTCTGCTGGAGATGTCGCGTCTGAGTTCAGTACTCTCGGAGACCACCCGCGAGGCGTATCCGGATGCTGACGATGTCATGATTGATGATTACATCCAGGTCCGTTATGAGGCGGACGGCACCTCGGTGACCTGGGATGACACCCTGATCAAGGTCCTCACCCAGAAGGGCCGGGACGACAACCGGAGCATCCGGCTGCATTTCCACGCCGGGTACGGCACCGCGGAATTCATTTTTGTCCAGGTAATCAAGGCCGACGGGAGTGTGGTTGCGGTTGATTTGGCGAAACAATCCCAGGTGATGATTGACCGTTCCCAGATGAGTTCCAACATCTACGATCCGCAGCAGAAGATAAACCAGGTTAACATTCCTGCTTTGGAGATTGGCGATGCGGTGCGCTACTACACCTGCCGGAAAATATTCAAAGCCCGTGTCCCGAACACCTTCAGTGATTTTCAGATCCTGGAATACACCAGCCCCATCCGGCAGGCATGCTACGAAGTCAATGCTCCTGCCGAGCTGCCCTTGCGCAGTATTGTGCTTAAGTCTGAGATACCCGGCACCGTCAGCCGGGTCGAGACGGCCCTTCCCGATGGTCGTCTGCAGTACCAATGGACCGTCAAGGATGTGCCGCAGGCGTTTCGAGAGCCGGCAATGCCCAGCCTGCACACGGTGATGCAGCGTCTGCTGATCAGCACGGTGCCGAGCTGGAAAGACATCTCCCAGTGGTACTGGAAGCTCTGCGAGCCGCGTCTGGCGCTGACCCCCGACATGAAGGCCAAGGTCGCAGAGCTGGTCCGGGGCGAGAGTGAATCCGCGGGGAAAATCCAGGCCATCTTCCGTTTTGTCTCGCAGGAAATCCGCTATATGGGCCTGACCCTGGAGACTGAGGCACCGGGCTATGAACCGCACGATGTGAGCCAGACTTTTGAAAACCGCCACGGTGTCTGCCGTGACAAGGCAGCGCTGCTGGCAGCACTGCTGCGCGAAGCCGGCCTGGACGCTTATCCGGTGCTGTTTTATGTCGGTCCCAAGAAAGACCACGAGGTCCCGCAGCCTTTTTTCAACCATGCGGTTACGGCGGTGCGCAAAGCGGATGGCCAGTACCTGCTGATGGACTCCACTGACGAGCACACCAAGGATTTGTTCCCCTCTTATTTGGCCGATATGAGTTACCTGGTGGCGCATCCCGACGGCGAGCCCTTGCAGACCTCACCCGGGTCGCCCTACACCGAGAACCTGGCCCGGATCAAGACCAGCGGCAAGATTGCCGCCAATGGCGATTTCACCTGCGAGAGCCGGATACAACTGCAGGGCATCAATGACAATGCCTATCGCAGTATGCTGCTGCGGCGTACACCGCCGGAGAGGGAGTTGTTTTTTGCCACTGCCCTGAAGGGGCTGGTGCCCGGAGCCGAACTGCACCGCCTGGAAATACAGCCGGCGGATTTGCAGGACACCAGCAGGCAGCTGGAGTTGAATCTGAGTTTTTCGGCCCCAGACATCCTGATCCGGAACGACGACACCGCGATGCTGCGCCTGCCGCGCCTCTCGGCGGTCATCGGGTATGTGAATTTCGCGCTCGAGCAGGCCGGGCTGGAGAAACGTCGTTTTCCGTTCAAGACCCAGGTTGCCTGCGGGGTCATGGAAGAAGGCAGTTACGAGCTGGACAGCGCCTGGGGGCAGGCCTTGTCACTGCCCAAATTCACCCAGATTGACAACGACTGCCTGCGCTGGCAGCGCGAATTGAAGTTCATCCGCGGAGTGCTGTCTTTCAGTAATGAATTCTCTCTGAAGACCGTGGAATTTTCCCCGGCGCAGTATTTGGAATTGAAGCAGGTCCTGCGCAGTATTGAGGCCAACAACCGCAAGCGCCCGATTTTCGCCTGCCTGACGGATGCTTCGGAGGCCCCGCCCCCGAGTCCTGCGGAGCTAGTGGATGCTGCCGATGCGGTAGTGCT
>JAAYYJ010000472.1 GCA_012515455.1 Oligosphaeraceae bacterium | reverse complement strand
CCAGGAACAGGGACTGGACCGCAGTTCTGGCTTTTTTGCCATTCGCCAAGTACTGCAGGCAGCGCTGCAGGTCACCTTCCCAAACCGAGCCGCGGGCGGGTCCGTCTTCAGCGAGCAGGGCGCGCATAATTTTTTCCTGTTCTGGAGTGCCGGGGAACTGGCGCAGGGAGAAATCCTGCAGGGCCAGCAACTTCGACTGGTAGAGCGTCAGGTCCGGCACGCTCTGATAAATCTCAGCGGTAATTTTGGCGTTTTGCGCCTCGCGGTCCTTCTGTGCCTGCTGCTGCTGCGCACTCTCGGTTCGGCGCTGTTCCAAGTCACGCTGCCATTCATCGAGCAGCGTCCTGCTGTTGTTCAGGGCCAGGCGGTTCTCCTCCGAGACTGCAGCCAGGCGCGGCTCCAGGTCCTGCAGGAGCCCGCGGAGGGTCTGGATACTCGCCTCCTCCGCCGCCAAATCGGCGAAGGGTGCGTTGCGTTGCGAAGCGCGGGCGCTGCTGATCTGCTGGATGACCCGCTCTGCCGCCTGGTTGTGCTCGCGCTGCCGGCTGCTCTTCCAAGCCTGCCAGCGGCTGCGCCAATTCTCGAACTGGCTCTTCTCCTGGCTGCTCAGGCGCAGCTCGCCGGCCGCAGCCAGCAACGCCTCAATCTGGGCATCACTGCGGTCATAATTCTGGACGCGTATCTCTTCCAGATCAGATAAATATTTCTTGACCATCAGGGCATGCTCGGCCTGCTCACTGAGTGCGGCGCTGAGTTTCTGGCGGATCGCCTGCACCCGCATATCACGGGAAAAACAGGATGATGATTATGCAGGGCTTCGAGTTTCGACTCCAGAGAGACGTAATCTGCGTTCTGAAAATCCCGCTCCAGATCGGCCAGGATGGCCTGCTGGCGTCCGCGCTGCCAGAACCAGCCTCCACCCGCCAGACCCAGCAGCAGCAGCAGGAGCACGGTCAGGGAAATGATCTGCATGACTCTGCGGCCCTGCGCCAGCCGACGCTGATGCCGGGCCGCAAAGAGTTCCTCCACCTGCTGGCGCAGCAGGTTCGGCACCGGCCGCTGCCATTCCAACAGGCGTTCCCAGGCGTGACGCAATTCGATTTCCGGGCAATTGCCCTGGACCAGCATGTCCTGCATGGCAGTGAGCTGCTGCTGGTATGCCTGCTGCTGCTGCTGCTCGGCCTGAAATTTTTCCTGCCAGGTCCGAGCTTTCTGCAGCTGTGCTTCCCAGCCGTCCGGGCGCAGGAAGAACGCCTCCTGCTGCTCCATGGTGCTGGCGCGGTCCAGGAGTGCTTGCACGTTTTCGCCCTGGCCCTGGTCCAGGGCCTCATCCAGGCGCTGCACCAAATTCCCCGCCTCAGCCTGAAACGTCTCCGCCTGCTCGGTCAGCAGTGCTTTGCGCAAACGCTGCAGGAGTTCCGGCGGTGCGGGGACGACCCGGCAGGGGTGATTCAACTCTGCTGACACTTCGCGCAAGACCGGCAAGTCCATTGTATGCAGTGCCGTCTCGGCCCGGTGCAGCCACTCCGGCAATTCCTCTTCCTCGAAAGTGCGCAGGTTGGTAATCCAACTGCTGTTATCCGGGTCCAGGGCGCGGATTTTCCGCAGCACTGCGACTGCGGGACGATGCAGGCCCTGGTAGATCAGGCTGCGGAATTCCTTCAGCAGTGGTTCCAGTTCCTGTTCCTGGGCGCAGGCCCGGCTCAAGGACTCGATGATTTCCGTGTGCAGCAGGGGGGCCTGCAGCAATTCCAGATCAGCACAGACATTGCGCCATTTTTTGGCCAGTTCGAACTGCACCAGCCGGACCAGTTCCAGCAAATCCGGGGCGGTGCGGGCTTCGTACACGGCTTCGGTCAGCAATCCCTTACTCAGGTACTCCGCACAGCGCTGCAGGCGGCTGTTCACTTGCGTGCACAGCTCAGCATACTGGGCGGCGTAATCCTCTAAGAGCGGATTGTTGGCCAGCTGGTTGTTTTCCAGCACCCGTATGATCTGCTGAATCAGATTTTGCTCTGGCGTCATAGCATCAGTCTTCCGGTTTGCGGGGCTTGAGATTCAACATGTTGATACTGCGCTGCGGCAGGAGGACGAATTTTTTCCGGGCTGCGGCCGGCTCTGACGGCGGCGGTACAGGCGGTGCGGCCTTGTCCGAACGCCCTTCCCGGGCCAGCTGCACCAGGGGGGAATCAACCAATGGCGGCAGTTTGCCGGTCAAGTCCAGAATCTTGGCCTGCTGGTTGCGCCTGCCCTCGCGCAGCACTTCCGCCTCGGGCAGGCAGCAGCGCCAGTTGCAGGTCATGCCGGCCGGCAGGGAGGTGAAGTAGGTATTGAAAGTAACCGACCAGCGCTGGGCTGGTTCCAGCAACGCCATCGCCTCCCCCAGCAAGTCCAGCATCGGCATGCCGGGAGTGAAGACCAGGTAGACGACCGCCTGGAGGTTATTCTGGCAGCTGGCCGCCAGCCAGGCAGCATAGCCGGCATCGCCGGTCAGTTTCTCCCAGGCGGCAGCCCGGGAACAGGGGGACTCGCCAGCGGGGACCTTCCTGGGCATGTCGATAAAGCGCGGCGCGCCCTGCCACTCCCGGAGAAAAAAATCCTCCTGCCGGCAGAGCCAGACTGGTCCTCCGGCGGGGTATTCCCGGGCCGAGAGCAGGATGTGATGGGCCAGCTTGTTGCTGCGCCCGGTATGATCCGCCTGGATGGGGCAGACCCGCGAGAGCACGCTGGCCTCGCGGCCCAGCAGGCTGCTGCGGTAATGGCTGTATGCCACCGGGTTGTCGGCATCCTGTTCTTCATGCACCCCGTACAGGCTCTTGTAGGTGCTCATCGCCTCCAATATCTGGACCATGGCGGGGGCGATTCCCCGGGTATGGGCCACAGTGCAGAAGCCGCGGGTTCCGGGCCGCAGTCCGCGTTCAGCCGAGGTATAGATCAATTCGTACGCCATAACTCAGGTCATAATTTCCTGCTTGCAGCCTGGTTGCTGCGCCGGCTGGTGCAGGGCGGTGCCGGAGCCGGGACCGTCCTTCGCCCCTCGTCCGGCCGTCACGCTTCAGGATGCGGGGGGACGGTGAACCACTGGTCGGTATTGGGCACCTGAATTTGCCAGCCGGCGTAAGACAGCGGCACCTGCAGGGGCTTTTTTCGTCCTGGGACAGTAACGAAATAGATATCGCCCGAGAGCTGGCATTCGAACTGGCTTTCCGGCTTTCTGGGCCGGCTGTCGTCGGGGACCCGGGGGATGAACCCTCTCTGGTAAAAGAAGTACAGCATCGGAATGGTGCCCCAGAAGGGGTGGACCTTGCAGGGCTGGATGCCGATCATGCCGGTATCCTCGTTCAATTCCGGGCTGTGTCCCAGAGCGCTATTGGGCAGATACAAGACCTCGCCGGCAAACGACTCGGCGGTGGAGACGAGCTCCGGGCAAATATTCTCCAGCAATTCGCGCAATTGGTAGGAGACATTCTTGATCAGGTTCACATCCAGGACACAGGTGTTGTACTGGTTCTCCCACTGCCAGGGCTCATCCGGCAGATCGGTCTTCAGCAGATGTTTCCAGACATCGCACTTCGAGACGATGACAATGAGCGTCTTGCCGGTCTTGCGCCCGGAGCGCAGGCCGGAGTATTTCTTGATGCGGTTGATCATCTCAGTCAGGATGATCTCCTGCCGCTGCACCCGGGCCTTGGCCGACAATTGCGGGTCGTCGCTGTCCGGCAGCAAACGGCGGAAACGCACATCCTTGGTCGGATCAAAGAGGAAAAAAATGGTATCCGAATGCAGCAGATGCTGGGTGGTGGGGTTGTCCACCGAGTCCATCCCGGGCTCAAAATGCTCGCCGGCGTTGTCGTATAGCACCAAGGTGCGGGACATCTTGTCGCGCACCTCCTGATACTTCGGGTGATGCTCCGCCGGAGTCACGGTGAACATAAAGGGCTTGGGCAGATTGATGAGCATATTGTCCAGCAAGACCTGGTTGTACAGCTCGCCCTGCAGTTCAGTCTTGCGCAACGCGACCAGCGAATCCTGGTCGCTGTTCAGGAAGATCGTCTCCTCAAAATCATTGAGCATCTGGTTGTTGACTGCATCAGTATCGGTAAAAGAGATGGCGAAGTTCCGGGACAACGCGTTGCGCAGCTCCCAGGACAGACTGGTCAGAAAATATGACTTCCCGCTGGAGGTCGCTCCGACAATGGACAGGAACAGCGGGGGCATTTCACTGGCCGCCTGGGGAATGCGCAGGTGGCAGCGCGGGCAGGCCATGTCGGGACAGCTGGTGCCGGTGGAATCCAGGGCATTGCCCTCCAGGGTGAAACGCGAGGGCAGGAAACGCTGCTGGGCATCGCTGCCCAGGACCGGGTCGCCAATCAGACTCTGATGCCTGGCAATGAACAGGAACTCGTCGATGTCAAAACGGTGCCAGCAATGCGGGCAGACAATGCCGCGCCGCCCGCTGCCAGCGATGCGGGAGATAGTGGCTGCGGGCGAGTCCCCGGCAATCCAGGACCCTTTCCCGACGCCGGGCTTGGTGGCCAGCTTCAGCACATCAGTCCGGGACAGTGAGGGTTTGGACAGCAGTACGGTATGCGAAGTTGGGCTTTTTTTGACCGGCTGCACGTCGTCCTGGCTGGGATTGTCGTCGGGGATACTGGCGAAATCATCGACGCTCAGGGCCAGATCGACCCGGACATTGCCCAGGTTCAGGCGGAGCAGCCGGTTGACCAGCAGCTGACTGACCCGGCGAGTATCCAGATAAATGCCGTTGGTGCTCCATTGATCTTCGATCTGAATCTGATCCCCGCCATGCAGTTCCAGAACGGCATGCAGGCTGGAAATCGATTTATCGGGAATCACTATCTCATTGCCTTGCACCCGCCCGATGCGGCAGGGGAAACTGCTGACCTGATGTATCACAGGAGGTTGGTTCGGACAGATTACCCGAACAAAACAAGATGGTCCTACACCCATTGTATGTTACCTTAAATTAACTCTGCCCGCCATCCGGAGAAATTCAGGAGCAAAACACCGCCCGAATCAGACTCTCACTCAATGTGACACAGAATTGCAATTTTACAAGATTTTCCGCCGGTGATTGTGAACGAAAATTAAGATTTTCCCGAAAAACTGGTGCTCCTCTGGCATTAACACTATAACGCGTTGCTCCTGAAAAAAAATTGCAACCAGTTCTGATTCCGGTGTTTATTCCAGGACTATGCGTTCGTAGCAGTGTGGGGCCAAAGTCCCTTGCCGGTTTTTCCATTGCCAGGGCTGCGGTTCACTGGTGTAGTTGGCCAGGAACAGCGCTTTGCTGCCATCGGGAGCCTGCCAGCAGCTGTGCAGCACCGCCGGCATGGACAGCGTTCCAGACCGTTCGGTGCCCTGCTTGGTGAAGATCATCCGGGCCAGGAATTTTACCGGCCAGGACCTGCATTGGAAACCATCGGGGGAGAGCATTTCGCCGTCGAAGAGGTACTTCAGGTTCTGATGGTAGAACCGGGCCGTCTGGAGGAT
>JAAYYJ010000471.1 GCA_012515455.1 Oligosphaeraceae bacterium | reverse complement strand
CCAGCATGGCCATTCCGATGCCGATATCCGCAAAATTCTCGGCGGCAATGTCCTGCGGGTTCTCAGGGACACCCTGCTCCCGCTGCCGCAGGACGATTTGCCCCGGAGCTGATTCCGAGCCTCCAGGATGAAATGCCATTCTGCAGGAAACACCATTCCAACCCAGGATTTGACAATGCTGACCAGACTGCTGTTTCTCTTGTGTCTTCCTCTGCTTTCGGCAACGGAGTATTTTGTCTCCCCGGCAGGTAATGATGCCGACCCCGGCAGCCGGGAGCAGCCGTTCGCAACCATTAATAGAGGCGTACATACCCTCCAGGGCGGAGATATCCTGACCATCCTGCCTGGCCGATATTATGAATGGGTAGAGCGCAGCGGCTTGGGCGCACCTGACAAGACCACTCTGATCCGGGCTGCTTATCCGGAATCTGTGCTGCTGCACGGCGACCTGCCCTGCTCCGGCTGGTCCCAGGTTCCCGGCACGCAGTTCACCTATTGCACCGACTGGAAAGAGAACGTCAATGCCGTGAATGAGCGCGACACCTTGAAGGTTTTTCTGCCTGCGGGCACCCTTCAGGACCTGGAATTCAAGCGCGAGCTGTGGTACTACGACCGGGATGCCGGCAAGCTCTATATCTCAACCTCGGACGGTCTGTCGCCCGATCAGCACCTCTACAGCGTCTCGGTCCTGATCGGCAACGGATTGTACATCGCGAATCCGGTCAATGTGATTATTGAGGGACTGATGGTCAGCGGCTTCTATTCCCATTACCGGGTAGAAAACCACATGACCAGCGGCCTGTACGGCATCAGAATCAACCACCCGCAAAACAGCATTGTGCGCAACTGCCGGGCCTTCTTCAACGCCAACGGCATCCACAGCGGGCACGGCGACGGCGGAGTACTGGAGGACTGCGTCGCCTACGCCAACGGCTCCTACAACCCGGCTTCAGGCGGGAATATCGTGATCTGGTGCCCGGCCAAGAATGCGGCAATCCGCAACTGCCGCTCATTTTTCAGCGCCAAACCGGGCGGGCGGATCGGCATCAGAATCTATGGCGGCGAGGCGGAGAACTGCCTGATTGAGAACTGCGTGTCATTCGGCGAGGATGCTTTGGGAATTAAAGCCACCAACATCAACAGCTTTTGCCGCAACAACTACTGTGACAGCGGCGTGCACTGCATCAATAGCAAAAACAATACCTCTGGCGGAGTCAATGCCTACGATGCCAAGGCCAGCGACCTGCGCATCGATAAAATTCCCCGTCAGGACTGGGAGAAGCTTTTTGCCGATCCCGACAATCACGATTTCCGCCCCCAGGGCAATATCGCCGGCCTGGAGAACGGCATCCAGGACCGCGGTGATGTCTTCTTCCTCTCGCCCCTGGGTAATGATTCCTGGGACGGACGATCGGTCAGCACTGCCTGGAAGAGCTTCCGGGCTCTGCCCCCCGACAGCACCGCTTATCTGCTGCCTGGTATCTACGACTTGAATGAGTTGAGCGTCCCCGGGGTGACTCTGAAGACCCGCGGATCCGGCATGCGGGCGGTGTTCCAGAACGGCTTGCGGGTATCTGCCGAACGAGTTACCATCGATGGGCTTAATTTCGTCCGCACCGGGGTGCAAATCTCCGGGCGCGGCAGCAAGCTCAGGAACTGCGGCTTCGCAGTACCCCTGCAGATTAGCGGAGAGGATTTCCTGGCCTGCCACAATGCCTTCACCATAGCCCCGCAATGGGACCTGAGCAAAGGCTGGGAGCACAGCAACATCTTCCCGGGCAGCCAGCCGGAACCGCAATTCGTGAACCCAGAGGGCGGCGATTTCACCCTGAAGAACGCGACCGCTTTCGCCGGACGCGGGCTGGACTCATTGCCGTTGGGGCCATACCGGTTGATTCGTGAGCAGAAGCCGGCCGTCATCACCGGCCCGGTCGTGCGTTCTGTGACTGCGACCACAGCCAATATCGAGTGGTGGACTGACCGCAAGGACGTCACCACGGAATTGATGT
>JAAYYJ010000470.1 GCA_012515455.1 Oligosphaeraceae bacterium | reverse complement strand
GCCCTCGGGTGGGGTCGAGGGTACGGCTGCAGATATCGACATCCAGGCCAAGGAAATCCTGCATATCCGCAAAATCCTCTATGATATTCTGGCCAAACATACCGGCAAAGCGGCGAAAGTCATCCAGCGTGACAGCGAACGGGACTTCTTTATGACTGCGGAAGCGGCCAAAGAATACCACGTGGTCGACCAGATCTGCCTCCCCAACAGCCGCTGACGAGAAATATGGCTAAGACTACCGAAAGCAATTTGCGTTGTTCCTTCTGCGACCGCGGGCAGAATAGTGGAGTATATATCCTGCCGGCGCCATCTGGCAAATATGGCATTTGCGATGAATGCACGCTGGTCGCGGCCGAGGCTTTCAATCAGATTTACGGCCTGGACCTGCTGACCCAGACCAAGAAGGCAAACGCTGGCGCCAAGTCCGGCAAGCATCAGGCCCAGGTCAGCAGTCTGCAGGTCGGCTCTGCTCAGGAGCTGAAAGCCTTCCTGGATCAGTATGTGGTGGGGCAGGAACGGGTGAAGCGCATCTTGTCAGTGGCGGTGCACAACCATTACCGGCGCCTGCAGTACCTCGAAACCGGCAAGACCTTGTCCTCAGATGTCGATATTGAGAAAAGCAACGTCCTGCTGATCGGCCCCACCGGCTCGGGCAAGACTCTGCTGGCCCGGACCTTGGCCAAGAAGCTCAATGTCCCGTTCGCCATTTGTGATGCCACCACTCTGACTGAGGCCGGCTACGTCGGCGATGATGTCGAGAATATCCTGGTTCGCCTGCTGCAGGCCGCCGACTACAACATCGCCAAAGCGCAGATCGGCATCATCTATGTCGATGAAATTGACAAGATTGCCAAACGCTCGGAGAATGTCTCCATCACCCGCGATGTCTCTGGTGAAGGCGTGCAGCAGGCACTGCTGAAAATCCTGGAAGGCACGGTTGCCAATGTCCCGCCCCAGGGCGGTCGGAAGCATCCGCAGCAGGAGCTGGTGCAGATTGACACCACGAATATCCTGTTCATCTGCGCCGGGGCCTTCGTCGGGCTGGATAAGATAATCCAGCGCCGGGATGGCGTCCGGGCGCTGGGATTCGGGCGGCAAACTGCAGCGGGCAGTCTGGACTTGTCCAACCAGGACTTGAATGTGCTTGATTTTCTGGAGCCGGAGGACCTGCTCAAATTCGGTCTGATACCTGAATTTGTGGGGCGTCTGCCGGTAACCGCGGCACTGCGTGAATTAAGCCGCGAAGACTTGATGCATATCCTGATCGAGCCCAAGAATTCTCTGGTGCGGCAGTATCAGGCCCTGCTGGCAATGGATAACGTGGAGCTGACTTTCACCCAGGACGCCCTGACCGAGATTGCCGAGCGGGCTTTGAAGAAGAAGACTGGCGCCCGCGGCATGCGTTCGGTCATGGAAAATATGATGACGGATGTGATGTTCGACTTGCCCTCGTTGAAGGGCAGCAAGGCGAGTTGCGTCATCAACGCCGCAGTGGTGACCGGCAGCCAGAAGGCCGTCCTGAAAGCTCAGGCTTAAGACCCTGTTCCCGTTTCCCGGTCCAGAAACCGCTGGCTGGGATATGAGTGGAACTGGCCTGGCCTGGGCGGCGACGGCAACGGCAACGGCGACAACGGCAAAAAACAACCGAGGCAGAGCCATCATTATTTCATGAGCAGATTCTTCCCACCTCGTCCCTGGCTGGCCCTGGCGGCACTGCTGATTTTATGTCTTGCTGCCGGGCCGGTCTCCAACGCCGCGCCGGCGGGGAAACATAGCATCCGCTATTTCGATCTGAATAAAGTCCGCTATCTGTATCTGCAGGATGTGGCCCGCTTTTATGGCATGAACTGCCGCACCGCGGATAAAAAGACCGTGCTATCGTCCCGGTACAGCCGGCTGGTTCTGGAACAGGATTCGAGAATCTGCCAGCTGAACGGATTGAAGGTCAATTTATCCTTCCCTATCGCTAGAAAGGGACCGGATATGCTGCTGGCGCAAACCGATTTCCGGGATTTCATTGACCCGATCCTGCGCTCTGCGACGGTCCCGAAACGGAAAGTCCGACATGTTATGCTGGACCCTGGGCACGGCGGCAAAGACACCGGCGCCATTGCCGCCAAAGTGGCGGAAAAAAATATCAACCTGCTGCTGGCCCGCAGAATCGCGGCAATTTTGCGCAAGCGCGGCTACAAAGTGACCCTGACCCGGACAACCGATCAGACCTTGACCTTGCAGCAGCGCGTCGCGGCTATGCAAAAACACCAGCCGGACCTCTTCCTGAGCATCCATTGCAATGCCCTGGACAACAGCAGCGCCAAGGGTATCGAGACCTATATCGCCAATCCGGCCGGCACGCCCTCGTCCGGTGGCAATGTGTTCGCCAAAAAAGCCGCTCCGGGGAATGCCTTCAACCGCGAAAATGCCCTGCTGTCGTGGTTGCTGCAGGAGAAGCTGCTGGCCTCCAGCAAGGCTGTGGATTGCGGCATTAAACGCAAGCAGTTCTACGTTATCCGGGAGGTCTCCTGCCCGGCCGCGCTGCTGGAGCTGGGCTTCCTGAGCAATGCCCAAGAACGGCATCTGCTGCTGCAGCCGCTGTACCAGGATAAGCTCTCAGTAGCAGTCTGTGATGCAGTGCAGAAATTCGAGCAAACTCTGGCGCCGGTCCGGAAATGACCACTACTGGCGCCCGGAACGCTATTTCCGTCCGGGCGCGTAGGGTTCAGGAGTATTTGCCGGACTAGATTCTGCCGCTTTCGCGCAGGCCGTTCAAGGCTACCGAAGCCCCCGCCAGCTCGCCGATTTTCAGTCCCAGCCCGGTAATCCGGACTTCGCAGCAGTCCCGGAAATCGGCCCAGGCAAAGCGTGGCAGATAGCGCAAAACTGGCTGGAGGAGAAAGTCTCCGGCATAGTAGGCTGCCGTTCCCAGCACAATCTGCTCGGGGTTGAAAGTATTCATATAGATGCCCAGCCCCTGCGCCAGCCGCAGGCAGATCTCATCCCACATCTGCAGAGCCAGAGGGATGCCGGCTTTGGCGCCGTCCCGTACCGCCTGAAAAGTCAGGTTCTCGGGCTTGCCGTCCACACCGGGTAGGCGGTAGATGGCATGCTCGGGGCGCTGCCGCAAGGCCTCCTGCAGGCGCAGCGCGACATTGCGCCCGCCGCAGTATGCCTCCAGGCAGCCCAGCTGCCCGCAGCCGCACTGCGGGCCATTCAGGTCCAAAATGATGTGGCCGAGTTCGCCGGCGATGCCGGTCCTGCCGGTGACCAGGCGACCGCCGGAGACGATTCCCCCCCCTACCCCGGTGCTCATGGTCAGATAGATGACGTCCTGCTTGCCTTGGGCGCAGCCGAAGAACCATTCCGCCAGCACTCCGGCATTGGCATCGTTTTCCAGCGCAACCGGCAGGTTCAGGGCCTGCTGCAGGTCGTCTCGGATGGGGACCGCATCCCAAGTCATGTTGGGCGATTTCATGATCCGGCCGCCGGCCATATCGAGCGGCCCGGGAGCGCAGATGCCGCAGCCGCGCAGATCATTCCTGGTGCAGCCCAAGTCCGCGAGCAGCTTGTCCGAGAGGGCGACAATTTCGGGCAGCACGGTTTGGTACGGGCCCATGGCGATGCGCCCGCTGGCCAGGACATTGCCGGCACGGTCGGTGATGCAGACGGCAATTTTGGTGCCCCCGACATCAATGCCCAGGACTTTGCAGTTCTCTGTTTCCATCCCGTCCTCCCTTAATTGCCGTACAGAGCCTTCAGGTCTTTGTCATCGGCGGAACGGCGACGGCGCTGGGCCGGCGCAACCGCGCCCTTGCCGCGCATGGCCGGACCGCTGGGACCGCCGCGCATAGCCGGACCGCTGGGGCCGCCGCTCATGGCTGGGCCGCTGGGGCCGCCGCTCATGGCCGGGCCGCTGGGGCCACCGGCTTTGCCCGCGGGGGCGATCGGGGCGGCAATCCTGCGCCGCTTGCTGTCGCTGGCTGCTGCTGCGAAGATGTCGAAGTCGTCAGTTTTCTTTTTGCGTTCGCTGGCCATGGTTCTCAATTCCTGGGTTTGCTGAGTTGTGGTTGAGGGGACAGTCCTCCCCGGCGCAATGCGGCGGGGGCATAATAGCCGCCGTGGTTATGGACTTCCCAGACGAAAGTGAGGTAGTCGGCATATAACTGCGCGGCCACCGGCAGGCTGTAAAGACTGAGCGCACGCTCCCTGATCGCGGCGCGGTCCAGCCGGGGACATTGTACCGCCGCGGCCCGGAACTCTGCCGCTGTCCGGCAGCGGAAACCGCTCAGCCCTGCAGCCACTGTCTCCGGGAATGCGCCCCAGTCGGTGCACACTACCGGTGTGCCGCACATCTGCGCCTCGATGGCGACATAGCCGAAAGGCTCCAGATACAAGGTCGGCATCAGTACTGCCAGGGCCCGTCCCAGCAGCGCGGCCTTTTCCTGCCCCTGGCAGCCGCTGAAGACGAGACGCAGGGGCAGGCCGCAGTCATCCGCGCAGGTGCGGGCCAGGTCCAGGCCTTTGTCCTGGGCATCCCGCCCCAAATATAGCAGATAGCCGTCATGAGTGCTGCTGAAGGGGTACTCTGCCGGGGGCAGAAAATGCGGTATCACAGTATCGAAGAAGCGCGACTGCCAGGTGAATTCCGCTTGCCGGGTGTAGATGACCTGCTGTTGCGCATACGAGGGGAAGACCCGGTAATGGCACCAGCAATGGTCATAGCCCAGCATCGGCTCCAGAACCGGCAGGGCCGTGTCATCGATATCCGACTGTGCCGCACCATACAGCGAGGCAATCCATTCCGGCCGTCCATCGGCCAGGCAGTGTCGGGACAGAGCCCGGCTCAGACGGCGGTTGTAGCGCTGATGCCAGGCGTTGCGGTAACGCCAGCGTCCGGCCGGGCGGCCGCAATCGACGAATTCGCAGCCCGGCGGCGTTTTTGAGCCGCTGATGCCGTAGTATTTGCAGGGGATGCCCAGATGCTCCAGCAGCAGGCAGAAATTCCAGCAGTTACGCAGCTGGGCGTCTTCCGGGCAGGCCTGCAGGTCCAGTGGCAGCACCGGGTGTCCCAATACATGCACCATGGAATGGCTGAAATTCATGGCCGGCTCAGTTCCTGGCAGGTGATCTGCCGGCGCAGTTCTTCTGCTGTTTCAGGAGCAAATGACGACGGAATGTCGGTCAGACAGGAGGCGGAAGCACAGGCCAGAGCCTCCTGAAAATATCCCGGCAGGCGTGTGCCTCCCGGTTCTTCGGCCAGGCGCCGGGCCAGGATGGCGCTGGCACAATCGCCAGCGCCGATGCAGCTGACCGTGCGTGGCAGCCGGGGCAAGGTGTACACGTAAACCCTGCTGCTGCTGAACAGCCAGGCCCGGTCCGGGCCGGCAGTTATGCCCAGCCAGGGAATCTGATAACGTTCCTGCAGCACGCCGGCAGCGCGGTACAATTCAGACTCTCCGCTCAGCGCCTGCAGTTCCACAATGTTGATTTTCAAGAGCGAGACGCCCGTGGACAGGGTGGCCGACAGGTCAGCTGCAGAATCCAGCAGCACCGGCAGGCCGAGGGCCCGCGCAAGACGGGCCAGACTGGCGTAGAAAGCCCCGTCCAAGCCCGGCGGAAGTGATCCGCACAGGCAGATCACCGAGAAGGCCGGGCCGGCCTCCTGCAGGCGTTTCTGCAGCTGCAGGGCTTCGTCCGGGGTGATGCGTCCGGCTGGCTCAATCAGCTCGGTCGCCTGCTGTTTTGCGGCATCGATTACGGTATAGCAGGAGCGGGTCGGGGCCTGGCATTCGACCAGCAGGTCGCGGCAGCCGGATTTTTGCAGTTCCGCCCGCAGGCACTGCCCGGTGTTTCCGCCGGCAAATCCTGCCACTGCCGCCGGGAACCCCAGCGACTGCAGCACCCGGGCCAGATTCACCCCTTTGCCGCCGCCATTCTCCTGCACCCGGCTGGCGCGGTTGACCTCGCCCGCCCGGTAATGCTCAAAACACAGCGTTTTTTGCCAGGCCGGATTGGGGCAGACCGCCAGCACAGGTTTTGGTTCCAGGTGTAATTCCATGATCCAGGGTTGAGGATGTGGACCAGACGCAAAACGCAGCCGCAGCAGTGCGCTCAAGTATGGTAGTCGGCGTTGATTTTAACGTACTCGTAGCTCAAATCGCAGGTCCAGATGGTAAACTTCCCGGACCCGTTTCCGACCCGCAGGTCAATGCGGATTTCGCGGTTCTGCAGCGCTTCGGATTGCTTTTCCTCGGGCGTATCCGTCCCCTGCCCGTTTCTTACGATAGGCAGGCCCTGATAGTCCAGGGCCACCGCCGCAGGCTCAAACTCCACTCCGCTGTATCCGGCGGCGGCCAGAATCCGTCCCCAGTTCGGGTCATGCCCGAACCAGGCGGTCTTGCACAGCGGCGAACGGGCAATCGCTTCCGCGATGCGGCGGGCGTCTTGGTCGGTGCCGGTGCCGCTGACATTCAGCTCCACAAAATGCGTCACTCCCTCGCCGTCCAGGACCATCTCCTTGGCCAGGTAGGCGACGAGCTCCCGGAACGCAGTCTGGAATTTTTCCCAGTCTGGGCTGCCGGACTGGATGCAGGGATTGCCGGCTAGCCCGCTGGCCAGGGCAATCACGGTGTCATTGGTGCTGGTGTCGCCATCGACAATGATCCGGTTGAAGGATTGGTCTAGCGAGGCCGCCAGGCAGCTGGCCAGCGCCTCCCGCTCGATGCAGGCATCGGTGGTGATATAGGCCAGCATGGTTGCTTGCGGGGTGCAGAGTCGCATTTGCGGGGCGATCATCCCCGCGCCTTTGGTCATGCCGCCCAGGGTGACCGTTTTGCCGCCCAGCTCGATTTGACAGGCCCGGTGTTTGGGCCGGGTGTCAGTGGTGATGATGGCTTCAGAGGCCGCAATTCCGCCCTCTCGTGACAAGGCCCGCGCAGCCAGCCTGGTCCCCGCACTGATGATGTCCATGGGCATCTGTACGCCGATTCGGCCAGTGGAGGAGACCAGCACTTCCTGGGGCTGGAGCCCCAGTTCCGCGGCGACCTGCGTGGCCATTGCTTCTGCTGCCGCCAGCCCGGCAGCGCCAGTGCAGGCATTGGCATTCCCGCTGTTGACCAGCACTGCCCGGACCGGCTGGCCGGCAGCTATAATTTTGCGGTCCCAGAGAACTGGAGCGGCGGCGAACAGATTGCTGGTGAAGGCGGCCGCAGCGGTGGCGGGGACTTCGCAGTACAGCAGGGCCAGGTCGGGCTGCCCGCTGCGTTTCAGTCCGGCTTTCACGCCGCAGGCCTGAAAACCGGACGGGCTACTTACGGACCCCGAGGGTATGATTTTTATAGTCATGGTTAGCCTGGTTGTGAGAACAAAATCCGGGTGCGGAAAGGTCCGTCGGCCTGACCTGCAGCCGACTGAGGTCAGGTCTCATTCCAGCTTAATGTTGTATTTCTCTGCTGCGTTCTGCAGTAGATTAAGCAGGTAGTTACAGGAGGGGATGCGCTCGTTCCGCTTGAGAATCGAGCAGTTGCGGATAATTTCCGCAATCTGAGGCATGTTTATCAGCTCGGGGGTCTCGCTGACGGCACTGACGGTGCTGCTTTCCAAATGGAATTTGGCATCCCGCCGGGTCGAGCGGGACAGCAATTCGTCGTGTGTTTGCAGGAGCGGCCGCCCCCCGAACAGAATGGCGAAGGTGATCCCCAGAGCAAAGATATCGGTTTTCTCATCCAAGGTCTCCTTGGCAATCTGCTCTGGCGACAGATAGCCGGCCGTGCCGGTGATGGAGCGGCTCCGGTGCCCGCACGAGACCGAGATGCCGAAATCAATCAGCCGCACCTGGCCGGTGTGAGTGAGCACAAAATTTGACGGTTTGATATCAAGATGGATGAATTTTCGCTTATGCATGTAGTTCACAGCCTTGGTGGCTTCATACATGATGCGGACTTTATCTTCTGGAAGCAGCATTTTCAGCAATGTGCGTTGTGACAGGTCGTGGCCCCAGAGATATTCCATCAGCAAATCGTAGCCCAGCTCCAGCCCGAACTTAGTTACCCTGCGCAAGCCAAAAATTCTGGCAATGGGCATCTCCTCCTGGTCACTGTATAGAGCCCGGGCGACATCATGTTCATTGCGCAAATGGCGCAGTTTGGTACTATAAGAGACGTCTTGCAGCTTTTCTTCGTCCCGTTTTGTCTTGCTGTTTCCCAGCCAGACGTCCCATTGGTTGCGGATAGCCTTGACACAGAAGATTTGCCGGCCGGTGCGGGCGCGGTAGAGCAGACTTTCCGCACCCTTGGCAAAGAGCCCCAGCAGTTCGTAACCGCCGCGCTTGCAGGCGGAACGAATCTCCAGTATACCGTCGCTGTCGAGAACGGCCGCTTCTTCCGGGAGGCTGTTGCGCAGATTTTCCAGGAAGCGACGATTCGAGCTGTCCGGCCGCTCTGGAGTCACGGTGCAATCCGCCTCGGACGCCGCCGCCTCGGACGCCGCTAGTTCTGCCGCTTCTGGCTCTACCGCTTCTGGCTCTGCCGTTGTCAGGCGGTTGCTGGCGTTCCGGGAGATGACCTGGATTTTGCCCTCTTCGGCGTCCCCCTGACTGCCGGCCGCAGCAGTGCTGTCTGGGCTGCTGGCATCCCGGCGCAGCCTTTTGGTGAAGATTTGCTGCGTCTCCGCCACCTTGCGCTTGCTGTTGCCCTGCGGGTCAATTTCGCTGCTATCGAGATAGCGCCGGGCCGGGCTGGTGGTCTTCGGCTGCGTATTTACCACCGCCGCGCCTGTGGCCGCTGCCGGCGCATCACTGTCCGGCACAGCTGAGCCGTCCGGGTTCAGGTATTTGCGTTTGCCGGTCGCGGGAATTGTACTCCCGCCTCCCCGCTTGTTATTTGCATTTTTATTCATTACCAGTCTATGGTCCGATGCGTTAGAACTAGTGCTGCCGCTGGAAGGTTCCTGGTATCCTCGGGGCACCGTTCTGGCTGTCTGTCTGCATCCTGCTCTGAACTTACAGTTTGCCGAGCCGCTTCAGGATGGCCAGCACGTCTTCTTCGCCCCGCAGCTTTACTTCTTCCCGCGCCTTGTTGGCCATGTTGACCTCCAGTCTGGCCAGGGACACATATTGGTCTAATGACTTCTGGACTTTGGCCTGGGCGTGATTTTCGGCAATTATATTGAAATCGTTGACCAGCTCCGCGGGTTTGCGTGAATACAGCAGCGAAACTGTAATGAAAGGTGCTTTCAGGGACGGATTCTCAACCACGCTGTAGATGGGGGAAACTTTCTTGTCGGTAAAATATTCCACAATGCTGTAAAACATGGTCGGATCACCGCCCGCGGGCACCTCCAGTAAAAACAACGCCTCAATCGGCGCTTCCGGGGCCAGCAGCAGCGGATTGCAATTCTGGGTCAGTTGCTTTTCAAACGACTGCTCAGGATTGTAGTCAAAATAGGTGAAATGATTGAAGTATGGCTTGGAACTGAACAACGCAAAGTCCTCGTGGTCGATATGACCATCCAGCAGGCGAAACTGGTCATTTTTGTCCGGAATAGCCAGAAATACCTTCAGCGACTCAATCAGCATCTGGTTGAATTTCTGCTCCGACAAACGCTTCTCAAACTTCACCCGGTTGCTGAACAACACTATGTTGCCGGTGTTGCCACTGTCAATCGCTCCCGCCAGAGGACCCGCCAGAAATTCCGAGGTGTTGCTGATAAATTCACTGGACTCGAGTTTGGCGTAGGGCAGCAGAAACGCGAAGAAGGTCTTGTCCTCCGTGGAGATATCTTCCTCGTCGGTCAAATCCCCGAGAATGCCGCTGACAATACCGTTGCCAGTCCCACCTCCAGTGGAACTGAAGACCATGTTCCCCTTGATCAGACTGAGCAGCTCCCGCTTCACTGACAAGTATGCGTCCAGACCCAGACGGCGATCCTTGCGGGAACCTTTGAACTGGCCCTTCCCGGCGTGCAGGCTGGCTAAAATCCGCCGCCCGCCTCCGGGAACTTTCGCCAATTCCGTCTCGGAGACATTGACCAGCACCGCGCTGTCATCCAACAACGCAGCCAGCTTGCAGCCCGCACCACCTATGCCTAATGTCATCTCATACCTCCAAATATGCCGAAGCCTTGGATTCATAGCGGCGAGCCTCTAGCAACCGTGCCAGTGCTTTGGCCCCGTATTTCGTAATGTATATGTTTTTGCGGTTGCTTTCATCCCGCAATTCTATAAAACATAAAGAGGCCATCGCCTCTATAACAGCTACCGCAGTCTGCTTCGTGCGGGTAATCCCCAGATGCTTCAAATCATCAAAAAAATTCGTCAAATTGTATTTCCAAGCCTTCCCTTCGCTCTTCGCAGACCATAACAATACCAGATAATGTGCTTCCCCCAGACGAGATAACTGAGCCTCAAACAGCTCCTGACTCTCGTGGCTGGACAACTTCTCCGACATCGCTACCCCTGTGACTCCCTGACCGAACCCGTAACTGTGGACTGGAAACCAGCCCACACAAGGCAAGCTTCACTTCTTTCCCGAATGCTAAACGACGGCCACTAAGACTCCGCGCAGAAACATACCGCAAGTAAGCCCGCAACCTGCATAGCATAGTACACTATTCCGCAAAAGCAAATCAAAACGCTTTTTTTCTTGCCTTAAACCGCTAATCTACAAGCGTAAACCAGGGCCGACAGAACACTCCTCCGCTTAATTAGTATAGTAAAGTTAAACACACTAAAGGTAAGTAGACTATATTATAGTATAATTCTATTGCCGCAGGGGTGTTCTGCCAGCCTGGAGAGCATACTCCAGTCAGAGTTTCAGGTGTCCCTGAATTCTGCGCCAAATTTTGCATAAGATTATTCTTGTCAGATATTTGCCGCGATAGTGCGGGCGCTGAGATAAACCAAGCAGGGCAAAAAAAAAAGCCACCTTCAGGAGGTGGCTTAGAGAGGGGTAAATCAGGAAATGTCTTACTTCAGAAGCGAGGCCGAATTCTGATCCAGGAAGGTATGGCAATCGGGATGGGTCTGCAGGATTGAGGCCGGGCAGAGATTGGTGACCGGCCCCTGCAGGGCTGCCTGGACCGCTTTGGCCTTGCGCAGATCGGGTACGGTGTTGATGATGGCTTTGCTCTTCATGATCTGCGTGACGCTCATTGACAAGGCCAGCTTCGGGACATCAGCCAGAGTCGGGAACCAGCCCTCGCCGAGCTGCTGGCGGCGGCAGGCTTCATCGAGTTCAATAACCAGAAAGGCGGCATTGGTCTGGAAATCGGCCGGCGGGTCATTGAAAGCGATATGGCCGTTTTCACCGATGCCGATAAAAGCGACATCAGTGGGATATTTCTGCAGTTCCTGACCCAAAGCATTGATAACCGACTGGAGATTGCTGGAATTGCCATCGACCGGGAAAAACTGGGCTGGGGGGCAGGGCAGGCGGTCGATGAAACGCTGGCGCAGATTCTTGCGGAAGCTGGCGGGGTGGTCTTCGGGCAGGCAGATATACTCATCGAGGTGAAAAATCCGCACTTTCGACCAATCGATGTCCTTCTCCTTAATCAGAGCGTCCTGAAGCTCGAACTGGCTGGCAGCAGTAGCGACAATGATGTTGGCGCAGCCGCGAGCGGCAAGCGCAGCCCGGATGTAGGAAGCACCGCAGGCAGCAGCAGACTGACCCAGTTCACGTTTGTCGGAAAAAATTTTGGTCTGCATAAGAACTCCGATTTTGGGGTTTATACTAAGGACACAATGTCCGTTTCATTAAGGATTGCACGCTGGCTGAATCGGGGTTCAGGATGGTCTTTCGCAAAGGCAACTCCCGCAGCCGGTCCAGGGAAGGATGGCTGCTGAGAACCGCGGGGCCGAGGGCCTCGGCGAT
>JAAYYJ010000469.1 GCA_012515455.1 Oligosphaeraceae bacterium | reverse complement strand
GGCGTTTGAAAAACATTGCTTATGGCTGGAGTGACAAAGGGGCAAAGAAGGTGGCGGGCATCATCCTGAAGCGTTTTGCTAATGCAAGAGAATGGGAAAAGGAATGGAAGCAAAGAATGAACGTCATCGGAAATGTCGTGATTTCGGTCGGAAACTACAAGTGTTCATCACCGACTTTTGCACATTAACCATATTTAACATTAAATAATTGTCCCGCGCTCAGCGGGCGATGCAGTGCTGGACAAAGGGTGCAGCCAGGCGTACCGCGGCATCCAGCGCAGACGGCCGGGTGCGGGGCAGGGTGCGATAGCGCTCCTCGGGCAGATTCTCATGCGGCAGGAAGGGCTGGAAGACCAGCAGCTTCGCCCCTGCGACCAGCTTGGCGCAGGCGAGAAGCTCCTGCTCTTGGTGGAAATCCTCGACCAGGGTCAGGCGGAATTCGTAATCGCGGGCTTTGGTTTTGATGATCTCAATCGAGCGGGCGATATTTTCGATCTGACGGAAGCCGACGAATTCCGGGTATTTCTCCAGGCTGCACTTTATATCCATGGCCACATAATCGGCCCAGGGCAGCACTTCTTCCAGTACATCCGGGCGCGAGCCATTGCTGTCCAGCTTGACCGCGAAACCGTGTTCGCGGAAGAACCGCAGAGTGGCTCCCAGCTGCGGCTGCAGAGTCGGCTCGCCGCCGGTGATGGTCACCGCCTCGACCCAGAGACGGCGGAATTCGCGGCAGAATTCCTCCAGCTGCTCCCAGGTATAGGTGATGCCGCCGCAGTTTTCCAGCAAATCCGGGTTATGGCAGTACCCGCAGCGGAAATTGCAGCCGCGGGTAAAGAACAACGCCGCCATTTTGCCGGGGTAGTCAACCAGGGTCGGCTGGGACCGCCGGGCGTAGACAGCAGAATAGTCTGTCCTTGGTAGCGGATTATTCACTGCACTGCTGAGCCTGGGTCAGGATGGATTCCAGCATTTCCGGGCTGATGATGCCGCCGCCCTTGCCACTGTAGTCGGTCTGCAGGCCCAGGTACTGGTACAGCTTGGATTTGCCGCAGACCGCGTCCGTGCCATCCGGGTTCGGGTTGAGCAGCATCGTGTGGCTGCCGTCGGGGTTGACTCGCGCCATCAGCAGGGCGGGGATGCGGCTGGGATTCAGGCACTGCGCCAGGCAGAAATGCACCAGGCCATCCTCGGTCAGGACATCGTGATATTGTTTAGTGAAAGCCGCGAAACGCTCCTCGGCCAGCAGTTTGTCCAGACGGCGGTTGAGCATCGCGCACTTGGCGCAGCCTTCTTTGCCAAAGACATTCACAATCCATTTGGTTTGCGGTTCTGACATCATCATTTTCCTTATCTATAGCGCGGTGGGCGGGGCCGGAAGCCCCCCCCGCCGCGATTTGGGGTGGGTGCAGGAGAGGAGGCGTTATTCCCCGCCGGCTGCGGTTTCCAGGCGCGCCGGGCTCTCGCTCTCAGCGGTCTCCACGGCGTAGCGTCCGCGCTGGCGGTTGACCAGCTCGCCGAAGCGCTTCGATTTGTTCCAGTTCTGAATCTTGCTGAAGTATCCGACCACGCGGGTCTCACCTACGACCTCGTACGAGCCGCACTGCTGGCACTTGTCCTGCAGGCCGCGGGACTGGTGTCCGCAGCTGTTGCAGTAGGTGAATTCGGGCGAGATGGTGACCTGGGCCGACTGGGTGCGGCGCAGGACCTTCTCCATCAGAGTGGCAATTGCCTGGGGGGAGGGTTTTTCCTCGCCGATGAAGGCGTGGGTAATGGCGCCGGATTCGATGATGCTGTGGAACATCGCCTGCTTTTCGATGCGTTCGACCAGGCAGACCGGTGCCTCGGCGGCCAGATGCACGCTGTTGGTGTAGTAGGCCACGTCCTCGCTGTCGCCCTTGAAGCATTTCAGGGCCTCGTTGCGGAAGTAGATCAGGTCGGTCTTGGCCAGGCGGCGGGCGGCGCTCTCGGCCGGCGACTCCTCCAAAGTGAACTTCAGGCCGTACTGCTGGGTGTACTTCTTGGCCTGCAGGTACATGTGGGCAGTGATGCGCAACGCCATCTCGAAGGCCTGCGCGTCTTCATGGATTTCTTTGCCAGACAGGAATTTCACCGCATCGTTGATGCCGATCAGCCCCAGGATGTAGGTCGCCTTGTCGAGCTCGACGTAGGGGCGACCGTCGCAGGCCAGCTTGCCGATCTGCCACAGGGGACGGCCCGGCTCAGACATCATCAGGCTGATCATCTTCTTCTTCTGCAGGTGGGCGTCCACCGCGAGGCGCATGGTGCGGTCGATTTCCTCCAGCAGACCCTCGAGGGTCGCTTTGCCAGCCCGGGCGGCGCGATATGCGGCCTGCGGGGTATTGATGGTCACGTTCTGGAAGCCGCAGAAGCGCATCGACTCCGGATGTTTGAGCATGCGGTTGTCGTCGATGGTGGTGCGCAGGCGGCAGCAGGCGGAGAGGGTCACCTCATCGCGGTCGAAGATGAAATAGGTCGAGCCGTTGCGGCTGGACAGCTCGCAGGCCTCCAGATAAATCTTGTACTGCTCGGGGTCCTGGAAGGTCTCTTCGCTGACATGGAAATCGCATTTGGGGAATTCGAAGATCATGCCATTGCGGTCGCCCTCGCCCCAGACCTTGAGCAGGGCGGAGGTAAAGCGCCGGGCCTCGGCGAGGTAGTCGCCGTAGACCACGATATGCTCCTGGCGGCTGTCCAGGTCCGCGGTCACTGCTTCGTCATAGTGGAAGCCCTGCTTCGGGTTGAACTGCTCGCGCAGCACCAGGCGGTCCTGGTCATTCCCGCCGGGCAGGAAGAGTTCCATCAGGCGATTGCCGTTCTCGTCGGTATCCTCGCGCAGGACTTCCTGCAGGGGATGGGTCTTGCCCGCGGCGTCCCGCAGCAGATAATGCCCGCCGGGGCCGATGGCCGGGACCGACTGCAGGTACTTCGGCACTCCAGTGTGGATATTGAAATCCAGGAACAAGGTTTGCCCACCGCGGGAGAATGCATTCTGGGAGCCGTTGAAGATGAGTTCCTGAGCGACTTGCTTGATTTCCCGGTCGCTCATGCCGACCAGATACGGAGCGTAGAAGATATTGATGTAGGCGATGCCCAGGGCGCCGGCGTAATTGGCCTGCATGGAGGCCAGGAAGGTATTCAGGTGCCCGGTGAGCACCGAGGCGCTGCGGGCCGGGCTGGACTCGGTGTTCAAGTTGGTCAGGCCGCGCAAGCCGTATTTCTTGATGTACTCGATGGAATGCGAGGAGCAGTACACCCGGTGGGGATAGCCCAGGTCGTGCAGGTGGATTGCGCCGGTGTCGTGGGCGTTCTTGACTTCGGGGCTGAAGATGGTCTCCAGGCCCCACTGCTTGAGGATGAATTCCGCAATGCTGAGATTGACCGCCTCGGGGTTGTTGCTGACGATGTTGCTGTTCTCGGTCGGCTTGGTGTACATCAGCCCCTCGATGAATTCACGCGGGATGTTATACAGCGAGAGGTCGGCCAGCTGGTTGCGGAAACCGCGGGAGATCAGCACGTTGTTGACCATGGCCCGGAGCAGGGTGGTGTCAACGGTTTTCATGTTGCTGGCGATGATCTGATTCTCGACCTCTTTGGCCACGCTGATGGCGGCCTCTTCGGGCAGGCGCAGCTTGTCCAGCAGTTTGTTCACAATCCGGGAGCGGTCCCAGTGATTGATATTGCCCTGGCTGGCGGAATGCACCAGCAGCAGGCTCTGGTCCGTGATGTCATTGCCGGAGGAAGCGCTGTCGCCGGCATGGCGGACCTGGATGGCCTGACGGGCGCGCTCGCGGATTTTGCGATAGCGTTTGTAGGCGGCCACGGTGGCTGCCAGCTTGTTTTCTGCCAGGACGATTTCCACCAGGTCCTGGACATCTTCGATGGCGGGGATGCGCTCGCCGTTCTCGTCCGGCTGAGTGTAATATTCGCACAACGGGTTGTCGAGCTGCTGCACGACATCCGTGGCGATGCGCTTGGCCATGGCCTCGTCAAAAGCCGCGCCCTCGGTCCGGGCAGCGGCCTGACCGGCCTTCAGGACGGCGTTGGCAATCTTGTCGACTTGAAACGGCACCAGCAAGCCATCTCGCTTGCGAAAAAACTTGAACGGCTGATAATCTTGCGAAACCATGACGTGCCTCCTGTTGCTTTCTCTCGGAAAAACTTTTATAAATTGAAATGCCTGGCCAGGCAAGTGCGCCAGGTCCGGCAAAAGAAATCCAGTTAGTAATAGATACACTATATATGCACTAGTAGCCCGTGTCAAACACTGCGGGTAGTGTTTTTGTGCTTTTTTTGCATTTATTATCCGGGGGCAGTTTCGGGCTTTTGCCGGCATCGTGCCAATTTGTCCAGTTGGCAACGGATTTGTCCGGGCTTAGCCGAGCATAAAAAAGTCCGGCCGATTCTGTGGTTAGAATCGGCCGGACAGATATTGGCAATCTCTCTGCGGTTTGGCGCAGACGTTTACCGCAGGTCAGTTCTTAGTAGCTGTCGTTGGTGAAGGACAGCTTGACGTTCTGGACTCT
>JAAYYJ010000468.1 GCA_012515455.1 Oligosphaeraceae bacterium | reverse complement strand
TAGAGGACATTGGCCAGGCGTTCGAAATCAGGGGCAGTGAGGTGATTGATGATTTCCACCTCCAGGCCCTTGAAGGACAGCCCCGCGGTCGCGCTGGCGGCCTCCGCCGGGGTGGCCAGGATTTTTACTTTTGCGATCTTCTTCTCTGCGATGATTTTTGCCGCCTGCATTACCCGCGGGTCATGCCCCTCCGGCAGTACCAGGGTCAAACCAGCCGCGGCCGCCTTCGGGAACAATTTCTGCATCAAACCAGCCATTTCAGTCTTCCTTTTCGCTTAATTCGGGGGTTATTTCAGCACCAGCGCTGCGGTCTCACGGGCGATCATCAGCTCTTCGTTGGTCGGGGTGACCAACACGGTGAGCTTGCTACCCGGCTTGCTGATGACGATCTGCTTGCCGCATACCTCATTGGCCTCGGCATCCAGAGTGGTGCCAAAGAGTGCCAGGCGCTCGGTGATGATGCGGCGGGTGTTTTTGCCATTTTCGCCGATGCCGCCGGTGAAGGCTAGCGCGTCGGCACCGCCCAGCAGGAGGTAGTATGCGCCGACATAATGCAGCAGGCGGTGAATGAAGATATCGTATGTCTCCTGAGCATTCCGGTTGCCGTTGCTGGCCGCGGACTCAATATCCCGCATATCGCTGCTGAGGCCAGAGAGGCCCAGGAAGCCGCTCTGTTTGTTCATCACCGTATCGATTTCCTCGGGGGTGCAGCCGGTCTGGCGGATCAGGAAGGGCACCACTGCCGGGTCCAAGTCACCGCAACGGGTGCCCATGACCAGCCCCATCAACGGGGTTAGTCCCATGCTGGTATCGACCACTTTCCCGCCCTTGACCGCGGCAAGGCTGCTGCCGTTGCCCAGATGGCAGGTGATGATTTTAGCCTTATCGGGGTCAAGGCCGAGGAACTCGCAGCTGTTGTAATAGACATATTTGTGACTGGTGCCGTGAAAACCATATTTGCGCACGTCGTATTGCTCATAATATTTTCGGGGCAGCGCGTACATATACGCTTCGGGCTCCATCGTCTGATGGAAAGCAGTGTCGAATACCGCCACGTTGGCCACTCCAGGAAAAACCTGCTCGCAGGCCTCAATGCCGCCCAAGTTGGCGGGGTTATGCAACGGCCCCAGGACAAAATATTTTCGGATTCCTTCCTTGACCGCATTGTCGATGACAATTGGAGTAGTATAAGTCTTGCCGCCGTGCAAGACGCGGTGCCCAATGGCCTTTACTTCCGCCATACTGCGCAAAACTCCATACTGGGGGTCGACCAGCTTCTCGCAGACCGCCATCAGGGCCTCGCCGTGGTTGTGAATGGTCAAATCCAGGGTCAGCTTGTCAAAGTTCGGACGCTGATAGATCAAGCGGGGATGGTCAAGGCCGATGCGCTCAACCAGACCTTTCACCAGGACCGACTCATTGGACATGTCGAACAAGGTGAATTTCAACGAGGAACTGCCACAATTGACAACCAGGACTTTCACAAATACCTCCGGGAGTGGGCCAATAAAGGGAAAAAACATACTATAATGCTAATTTCGAGTTTGACCTGACAAACCGACAGAAGTTTTTCCGCAACCGGATATTTTACCGGCAAGGACAAAAAATGATATCATCTTGCTAGACAAATATTTTTGCCGTTCGTGCCAAACTGTGCCAGCTGGATTTCGGGCAGCTCCGCCCCGATTCTGTCGCCGGGCATTGCCCTGCACAAGACCGGTAAATAAGGCTGATGTGCGGAATTATGTGATGGGCCAATATGTCTCGCCCTTACAGGGCTACCGGTTTGGGGGACTTCCCTACCCAGGGTGGCGCAGCCCTGCGGGCCGCTTGCCCCGGGCTGGTATTTCGCAGCCCTTCAGCCTGCTGGTACTGGCGAAAAACCCAACGGTGCATGACATACCCTGGGCCGGATATGTCGCGGCTGCTGGTACTGGCGAAAAACCCAACGGTGCATGACATACCCTGGGCCGGATATGTCGCGGCTGCTGGTACTGGCGAAAAACCCAACGG
>JAAYYJ010000467.1 GCA_012515455.1 Oligosphaeraceae bacterium | reverse complement strand
GTCTGGGGCACCGTTTAGAGCATCTGCCCAGCCAGGTTTCCGGGGGGCAGCAGCAGCGCATTGCCATTGCCCGGGCCCTGGTCAACCATCCAGCCATCATCCTGGCCGATGAGCCGACCGGCAACCTCGATTTGCGTACTGGGGAGGAGATTATCCAGCTGCTGGGTGAGATGAAGGAGCGTTACGGTGTGACGGTGATTACCGCCACCCATGACATGAAGATGCTTAGCGCCTCGGATACGGTGGTCTGGATCAAGGACGGCCAGGCAGAGCGCATTGCCCGGAAGGGCGAGTTCGAGGTCTCCATCGGCACTATCAACGGGAAGGCACTGTGAAGCGATTGGCGGCAGCAACGGCCTGGGGAGCAGGTGCAGGTTGCATCTGTCATCCGGGAGAATAATTATGGGCGCTACTGAAACACACAAGCTGTTTGCCTGGGGGGGGCTGTCTTTTTTGATTCCAGGCGACTGGGATTTGGCGCAATCGCGGCAGGATGGCGAAGTGCAGCGTCTGGTTCTGGAGGACCTGCTGCAGCCGCGTCTGGAAGTGGATTGGCAGGTCCCAGCGGCCGGGGTGCGCGGGCAGGATATTCAGAAGCGCTGCCAGAAGCATTCTGCCAAGGTGGCTGCGGCGGCATTGGCGGTGCAGGCCATCAGCGGCCTGTCGGAGCGTTGGACGGCGCACCATTATGCACTGGCCGGGGAGCGCATTCTGATTGTGGCCTATATCCTGCCCCGGGAACCAGGCGAGCCGCTGGTCTTTTTCCGGATGCACTGCACTGGTCGCCAGCACAGCCCGTTACCGGAGACGCTGTTCCGGCAGTTGGCGGGGTCATACCGTTGGCATGGAGGAGACAGCATCCCTTGGAATTTCTACGACGTGAGTTTTCGTCTGCCGAGCTGTTTCCGGCTGACTGGCACCGGTCTGGATGCAGGGCGGAAGCTGCTGGCGTTTGCCTGGGGGCTGCGGCGGCTGTACCTCTGGCATTTCTCGCTGGCCGAGCAAATCCGCCAGCAGAAGGATTTCCCGCATTGGGCGGTGGATTTTTTGCATGCCAGCGCCATCATGCCGGTGCCATTCTGGCAAGTCAATGTCGAGCATGAACTCTATGCTACGCGCCGGAAGCGCTTCTTCCTGGGGCAATTTGAGGAAATCGGCCGGCTCTGTTTCCGCTATGCGGCCGGGTACCGGCACCGGCCGGAAAAGAATCAGCTCGCGCTGTGGCTTTTCCAATACCGGCGGGATGACGACCTCCGTTGCCTCCAGGAAGGAATGGAATTCACCTAGAGATTTATTCTTTCTGGAACTGCACTGACCAGGGCAGTGCTTCGCCTGTGCCAGTCAGGGGCAGGGCAAACACCCCGGGCGCGACGGAGTCAAGCTGGCAGCGGTAATTTTGGGGGGGCTTGATATACAGTTTGCCCTCGTCTCCTGCCGGGCGGAGCAGTTTTCCCGCGAGGAGGTGGGTTGCTGGTTCCCAGTTTACAGCGCGCAACTCCACTGCGCCGCCACAGATATGGAAATCGGTGGCGATGACCTGGGGCTGCTGGGCCACCGGGGTCAGCAGGAGCAGGCGGGCGGCAGGGAACGGCATCGGGTAAGCGAATTCGTCCTGGCAGGGGATTACCCCGAGATATTGGCGCGTGAAGAATTCCCAGGCTTCATAGTCGCCGGCTATCCCGAGCTTGCGCCAGTCGATGTGGATGGATTTCTCGCAGTCGAAATTAAACAGCCCGACAATTTCCCGGCCGGGGGTATGCAGATGCAGGATTTCCGGGCGTTGCTCCGGGAACGGCTTCTGGAAGAGATCAACGGGCCGGGCGCTGTGGCCGTAGGCGGGCAGCACTTTGCGCACCAGGGCGCGGATTTCCGGTGCAGCCAGATCGAAGCGGTCGCCGAGGAACACCTGTCCGCCGGACAAGCCCACAAACAGGGTGCGGAACCACGCTTCTTCCCGATCGGCGGGCGGGGCCAGGCAAATGGCATCGGGGTTGTTCAGCAGCAGGCGTTGGTGCAAATACCACCTGGCCATGGTGGTCCCGAACTGCATACGATAGAATTTCAGCGCGGCATCGTCACCCTGGGCCAGTTTGCTGCGGACACCGGTGTTGCCGATGTCGCAGGCGGTCATTGAAGTGCTGACATATGTCGCAGGCGGTCATCGAGGTGCTGACATAACCCGCACTTGCCAAACAATTATTTAACACTAGGATAGTACGCCAGCAGGCGTAGATTGAATCCTGGCCGCAGTTTTTTGCCAGTATGGTTTGCAAAGTGTTTTTGTGGCATTAGCTTATGCTTGCCCGGCAAGAAATATCGGGGTCAAATAAAGGAGAATTTTTGATGCGGAGCAAAAATTTCACTCTGATTGAGCTGCTGGTGGTGATTGCGATTATTGCGGTCCTGGCCTCGATGCTGCTGCCGGCCCTGGGCAAGGCCCGTCAGAAGGCCCAGCAGGTGGTCTGCTCCGGCAACATGAAGCAAATCGGCATGGCGGTACTGCTGTATACAGATGAGCACGACGACTGGTTCCCCGGCGTGATGTTCTCCAGCGGCACCTTTTTCAGCGATCTCTCACCGTATTTGCGCGATCGCACTCCGACCGGTTCGAAATTTATTTATGCGAAGTCCCCCAAAGATGTGCATGTGTACTGGTGCCCGTCTTCGGACCCGGAGGATGGGCGGTCCGGCAACTACTGGTATTACCATTACTGCCGCGGGCATAACTTCTATCTGCGCACCACTCACGCCGCGGTGCAGAACACCGGCAATGAGCTGTATGCGCGCCTCACCCATATCAAGAAGCCGGGTCAGAAGATCTATTTTGCCGACACCTACCGGATGTCGACGCGTTTTTCCGCCAATAACTACCCGTTTAAGAGCACTGCCAGTGTGGATTCGCGCCTGGATGCACGCCATTCCGGGCTAATCAATGCCTTGTGGGCGGATTTCCATATCGAGACGAAATCTTATGCCGAATGCGCTAAGAATCCGTACTGGGTCAACAGCTCCGGCGTCAGTTATACCAACAAGCCCTGAGTTCCCCCGGCGCCCCCGCGTTGTGCGCGGGGGAATGTAGAGAACCATTTCCTCACAGCTCTTCGATGCTGATCTGGTCGAGCCAGTATTCACCGGCGGCATTCAGGAAAACGGTCAGATACAGCGCTTCTGCCGCGGCGGGGCTTTTGAACACCTTGCGGACCGCCTCCCAACCGGCGGTCTGTTCCTTGAAATCCAGCCCGAACCAGATATAATCCTGCACGGCGGTGCAGCGTTTTCCCTCTTTATCCAGGAATATGATCCGGGCATTGGGCAGG
>JAAYYJ010000466.1 GCA_012515455.1 Oligosphaeraceae bacterium | reverse complement strand
CCGGATGATGTGTATTTCAAAATCTGCACCAAGCTGAATCTGGAAGGCGGCGACTTGAATTTCTGGCGCAAGACCGTGTACCGGGTTCTGACTGAGGTCAATGGCCTGAAGGTGGTGTCGGAAGAAGGTTTCACTTCCTACGAGGACATCGATGGCTGGAAAATGCGGGCCACCAAGCTCATCGGCAGCAAGGAATACACCTACAACCTGGTCTGGCAGGTCCATGACGGGGAGATTTTCATGGTTGAGATGTATGGCCCCTCGGAGGCCGTGAAGATCAACCAGGAAGTCTTCGACAAGTCCATCAAGAGCGCGGATTATTCCTACTGGCGCAAGAATTTCCGTTACCGCGAGCCGACCTACCGTTGGCAGCAGTCGCACAAGTTCCGCCAACCCCATCGCTGATCGGTAATCTGAGTTGAGAATTCCCCGGCAGGCTGTGACAGTGAATTAGTCACAGCCTGCCTTTTTGGTATGCTGTCCAGGGCACATAGAAAGCTACAGGGGATGCTTTTTGGGGTGCGGCTCTTGACAAGAGCAGGTCAAAGCAGTAAATTCTTGACTATGCCGCGGGTCAATGTGGCCCCCCGTGCCGTCTGTGGGCAGGCCTTCTCTGCCGCAGCTCGCAGCCGAGCTGATGGTGACCGCTTCAGGCGGCGTTTTTTTCATCCCGGAAATGCGTTCCACCATGCGTGAATATTTGTTGTTAGGCGCCCGAGTCATCAATCCGGCTGAGGGGCTCTCGGAATTGCGCGATCTTGGCGTCCGGGATGGCCTGCTCTGTCCGGCGGAAGAGATCTCGCCCGATGCGGTCTGTTTGCATTTGCGCGGGAAAGTAGTGGCCCCGGGGTTTCTGGACCTGCATGTCCATCTGAGGGACCCCGGGCAGACTTACAAGGAGGATTTGCAGACTGCTGCCGCCGCCGCCGCCTGTGCCGGTTTTACTGCCGTGCTGGCGATGCCCAATACTTCTCCGGCCATGGACTGCCCGGCGGCAATCCGGGCCATCACCGCCCGGGCAGAGCAACTGGGGGTGATGGCGGTGTATCAAAGTGCGGCCCTGACGGTCGGCCGGAAAGGTGAGCAGCTGACTGATTTCGCCGCCCTGAAGGCTGCCGGAGTCCGGGCTCTGACTGATGACGGCAGCACGCCGCAGGATGAGGCGCTGATGCGCGCGGCCATGCTGGCGGCCCGGGAGCTCTCCCTGCCGGTAATCGACCACTGTGAGGATGCCAGCCTCTCGCGCGGCGGTGTGATGCATGCGGGGGCGGTCTCGGCGGAATTAGCCGTCCCGGGCCAGCCCCGCGCGGCGGAGGAGCGGATCGTGGAACGCGATATCCGCCTGGCCCGGGAGACCGGCTGCCGGGTGCATCTGCAGCACTTAAGTTCGGCGGGCTCGGTGGACAGGTTGCGCCAGGCGCAGCGCGAGGGTCTGCCGGTGACCGGTGAGGTGACGCCGCATCATCTGTGTTTCACGGATGCGGCAGTGCGCCAGTACGGCAGTCAGGCCAAGATGGCCCCGCCCTTACGGGAGGAGTCCGACCGCAAGGCTCTGCTGCAGGGGCTGGCTGACGGCACCTTGTCGGTGCTGGCCACTGACCACGCCCCCCATAGTGCGGAAGAGAAAGCCCGGGGGCTGCTGACCGCACCCTTCGGGATTATCGGTCTGGAGGCGGCGGTGCCGGTGGGATTGACACTGCTGTATCACAGCGGACTGCTGTCTTTAGAGCAGTTTATTGCCTTGTTTACCGTTGGACCGCGGCAGGTTCTGGGGCTGCCGCCGCCGAGTCTGGCCCATGGCGCGCCGGCTGAACTGACCATCCTGGACCCCGGGGTGGAGCATACTCTGGAGGTCGCCTCCTTCCACTCGAAGTCCCGCAACTGCCCCTGGCAGGGTGTCTCCTGCCGCGGCCGTGCGCTGGGCAGTCTGAGCCACAGTCAGTTGTGGGGAGAGGTCTGGGATTGTCATTTGCCGGGACGGCACGGAAAGATTGATGCCGGACAAGCCTGCGGGGGACCGGGTCAGACAGGCAAAAAACACACATGAGCAAAGCGAAAATGTTATCTCTGCTGATTGTAACTGGTCCGGGTGGTGATGCACAAGGATGGGGGAATTTACCGGTTACGGAGACTGTCTGCGCCAGTCTGCGTGAGGCCGGCTATGCAGTACAGCTGGCCTTTGTCAGAACCCCGGAGGAATTCACTGCGGCTCTGCGCACGCATCCCGCCGACCTGGTTTGGAGTTGTTTGTATTACTTCACCGAGAAGGAGGATATCATCGGTATCGATCCGGCAGCGGTGTGGGTCTCGGACCTGCTGGATGAACGGGGGATGCCGTATATCGGCCCCTCCGCCCAGACCATGAAAAATCTGATTCTTAAGTACACCACCCATTGCCTGATGCGCCAGCAGGGGGTGGCAGTGCCGGAACACCATTTGATCAGCATCGGAGAGGATATCCCGGAGCTGCCGTTGCCGGCTTTCGTCAAGCCGAACGGCGAGTCGCGCTCCATCGGCATCAGTGATGCCAGTGT
>JAAYYJ010000465.1 GCA_012515455.1 Oligosphaeraceae bacterium | reverse complement strand
CCCATCCGGCATTGCATTTTCGCAAAATTGCATTATCCTAATCTTGGTGACATTGACCGGTCCTCAAACTCAGGAGGTGAAAGATGTTTTACCGCAAAAGTTTTACTCTGATTGAGCTGTTGGTGGTAATTGCAATTATTGCCGTTCTGGCCTCGATGCTGCTGCCGGCGCTGAGCAAGGCCCGGGCGAAAGCCCAGGCGAGCTTCTGTGCCAACAACGCCCGGACCTTGGGGCTCGGGGTGCTGATATATGCCGAAGACAACGAAGGCCGGGTGGTGACCTATTGGGAGAATGGAACCAATTGGGTTTCCGGGTGCAAGAGCTGGTATTATGAGTCTTTCTCGCATGGCATGATTGCCCCTTATGTCAATGCCAATACCTTGACCAGCGTCCCGTTGGGCGGGAACTACACCACCACCTCGGGACAATGGGTGAGTAAGCTGGCCTGTCCCAGCCGCCCTCTTCCTCCCCGCAGTCAGACCGGGACGGTATACGGCTGGGGGCTTAACCCGAGGGTCTTCGGGCAGTATCTAGGCAGATTCAAGCTCCCGGCCCGCGGCTGCATGGGCGGTGAGTCAGCTAAGAATCCCCAGGTCAGCTACTACATTTACAGTACACCCGGACATGATTATCCCTCGGCTTTTTTGCATGACGGCCGCTGCAACTACATTTTTTTGGACGGTCATGTCGAGGCGATGCATTTCAGCAAGGTCCCCGACCAGGGTGCCAGCGGCAGCCGAGCCTGGCAGTCGTCGTTTTGGAACCCGATCAGCTTCGAATCGGATAATTGGTAACATCATCCGCACTGCCGTTCCGGGCCGGCAGCGCCGGCTTTTCCACACAAACACATCATTGCGACAGCGTTTGCGGACAGAGCGCTGTGGCGTATAGAACACCGATCCTAATCATAGTATGCTGCTGATATATAATCTAGTCTTCCCGATCCTTTTTTTGCTCTATCTGCCCTATTATCTTCTGCACATCTACCGCCGTGGCGGACTCACGGCCGATTACTGGCAGCGCTTCGGGTTCTTCAGCGCGAACCGGAAGGCACAGCTGCGCGCTCTGCAGCAGCCGGTATGGATCCATGCCGTCAGCGTTGGAGAGACGGTCGCAGCCATAACCTTCATCAAGGCCTGGTTGAAAAGGCATCCGGAAGAACAGCTCGTCTTCTCCTGCGGGACCTCTACCGGCTTCGCCACCGCGGCCCAGAAGCTGCCGCCTCAGGTGGTCCGTATCTACTGCCCCATCGATTTCTTCTGGGCGACCCGGCATGCACTGCGCCTGATCCGGCCCCGGATGCTGGTTATCTTCGAAGTGGAGATCTGGCCCAACTTGGTGTTGCAGGCCTACCGCCGCGGTTGTCGGGTGGCGCTGGTCAATGGCCGGATGTCTGACCAGTCGAGTCACGGATATGCACGCTGGAAATTCATCTTTCGGCCCATCTTCCAGGCCTTCTCCTGCCTCTGCGTGCAGACCCCGGAGGATGCCGGGCGGCTGCAGCGGGTCATGGGCCCGGACCAGCGCATCAAAATCTGCGGGACGATGAAATTCGACCAGGTACCGGACTGCGAATCGGCCGACAAGCATCGCGAGCTGGACCAATGCTTCGGGCCCGGCCCGAGGGTGGTCTTGGTGGCCGGCAGCACGCATCCTGGCGAGGAGGAGCTGGTCTGCGACTGCTATCAAACCTTGAAGAGAGATTATCCGGAGCTGAAGCTGGTCCTCGTGCCCCGGCATCAGGAGCGGGCGGCGGAAGTGGAGGCGGTGCTGCGTGCCCGCCAGCTGACCTGGCGGCTGCTGCGGCCGGTCCCGGGGCAGGACGTGATGCCCTCGCCGGTAGATGTACTGCTGGTGAATACCACCGGCGAGCTGATGAATTTCTATGCCGCCGGTGATATCGCCTACGTGGGCAAGAGCCTGGCCGGCCAGACCGGCGGGCATAATATGATCGAGCCGGCGATCTTCGGCAAGGCGATTATATACGGCGCCAATGTGCAGAATTTCCGGGCTGTGGCGGCCCTTTTCCGGCAGGACCAGGCGGCGGTAGAGCTCGCCAGTGATGAGGCGATGCTGCCGCAGCTCAGGCGCCTGCTGGCCGAACCGGAGACGCGCTCCGCGCTGGGACGCCGGGCGCGGCAGCTGGTGGATAAATATCGCGGCTGTATTGACCAGACCCTGGATTACCTGGCGGAATTATGAACAGCAGCGATGGTTTGACTTACTGGCATCTGACGGTTGCTTACGACGGGAGTAATTATTCCGGCTGGCAGGTGCAGCCGCGCCATAAGACCGTGCAGGGAGAATTGCTGCAGCGCCTGCGCCTGCTGCTGCGGGACCCGGAATTGCGCATCTATGGCAGCAGCCGCACTGATGCCGGGGTGCATGCTCTGGACCAGCAGGTCAGCTTCGCGGCTGTCATGCCGCAGGAATTTACTCCCCAGGAGTTTGCGGAGAAACTCAACCGCTGGCTGCCGGATGACATCGTGATCAATAACGCCAGAGTCTGCCCGGAGCCCTTCAATGCCCGCTATGACAATGCCGGCAAAGCCTATACTTATTGCATCGCACCGGGGAAAAAAATCAACCCGCTCTGCGCCCGCTTCGTCTGGCGCACCCCGCGGCCGCTGGACCTGCCAGCCATGCGCGAGACGGCCCGGCATCTGGTCGGGATGCTCGATTTCGCTTCCTTCGGAGTCAATCCCGGGCGGGAGCTGGACAGTACCATCAGGAACATCCACCGCCTGGAAATTCTGGAGCAGGACGGGCTGTATTATGTGAACATCCTGGGCGAGAGCTTCCTATACAAGATGGTGCGCAGCATAACCGGATATCTGGTCCATGTCGGGCTGGGACACGCCTGCCCGGATGACGCCCTCGCGGTCCTGGCCGGGCGGGAGCGCTCTCTGGCGGCTGACAGCGCCCCGGCGCAGGGGCTGTTCCTGGCCAAAGTTTTCTTCGCCCCGGAGGAGTGGCGCGAATACCAGCCGGTGCTGCCGCCGTTCCGCTTGCTGGCGGAGGCCTAAAACGGGGCTGCCGCTCCGGCGGGAACTGCAGTCGCGTGAATAAGTCGCAGTTCTCCCGGGGCTGGATAATCAGGCGCAGGGGTCCATGCTGCAGCAGTCCGTTCTGATAGCACGCCCGAAAGCCGTGCCGGCCGCAGGAATAGTCAACCCGCAATTTTCGTTACGGCGGGGCGGAGTCTTCTCCGGGCCGGCTGATTGCCGGCGGTGCGGTCTGGGCCGGGATCAGTTGTTGAGGCTGTGGATGGGCGCGGGGATATGTCCGCCGAAGTTGATAAAGCGGGCGGATTTGCCCATGTTGGGCACCGGGATTATCGTCCCCCCGCCGAACAGCCCGCCGAATTCGACCCTCTCGCCCGCGGTTTTTCCCGGCACCGGTATAAAGCGCACCGCAGTGGTTTTTTTATTGATCATGCCGATGGCCATTTCATCCGCAATCAAGGCCGAAATAGTCTCGGCCGGAGTATCGCCGGGGATGGCCACCATATCCAATCCCACCGAGCAAACGCAGGTCATGGCCTCGAGTTTCTCCAAGGTCAGTTCACCACGGCTGACCGCATCGGCCAGGGCGGAATCTTCGAGCACTGGAATGAAAGCGCCGCTCAGCCCGCCGACCGTCTGGGACGCGAAGGCGCCGCCTTTCTTGACCGCGTCGTTGAGCATCGCAATGCAGGCCGTAGAGCCGGGGGCGCCGATGGCATCCAGGCCGAGGATTTGCAGGATCTCCCCGATACTGTCGCCGACTTTCGGCGTCGGTGCCAGAGACAGATCGACGATGCCAAAGGGGGTGCGCAGGCGGCTGGCGACCTCGCGGCCGATCAGTTCGCCGCAGCGGGTGACCCGGCAGCTGGTCTGCTTTATTTCTTCGGCCAGGTCATCCAAGCCGAGATTCCCGGCCCCGCAACTGTCGATCCGGCGTTGCAGTGACCGCAGGACTACACCCGGGCCGGAGACCCCGACATTGATGACGGTCTCGGGTTCGCCGTGGCCGTGGTATG
>JAAYYJ010000464.1 GCA_012515455.1 Oligosphaeraceae bacterium | reverse complement strand
CTTCCTCTGGGGCGATGCCCACATAACGGCCGGGGGTGAGGCTCCAGTCGTTGGCGGCGATCTCGGTGCGGTCCACCAGCTTGACCAGGCCTTCCACATTGCGGAGCTCGGCCTCGGGGAAGCGTTCCGTGAGCCAGTTGGTCTGTTTCCAGAAATATCGCACCTGCTTGAGCTGTTCCACGGCCAGGACGCGGGCCTCATCGGCCGCCTTGCGGGCACGGATAACATCGCGCGCATTCCAGGCGTCGCTGTCGCGGGCGTTGCATTCGTTCTCGCAGGTTTCGATCAGGCGGCAGGCGAGCTTGTAAAGCAGGTCGCATTGCTTGACCAGATCGCGGCTGGTCTCGGCCAGGGTGGCAAGACGGTCCACGGCTTTCTTGAGTTCGCCGTTGGAAATCTTCTGCGTTTTCCAGGCCGCCTGCTGCTCGCTGACGGCCTTCCGGAATGCCTCCGCATCCGCCTTGAACAGTGGGATGGCGTCATCCAATTCCCGTAGGGGCGAAACATTTTTCGCCCCCACGCCCAGGGTCATGAGGAACGGTTCAACCGCACCACGCAATGTGGCCAGCGCGGCGATAAAATCCGGTACGGGCGAAAAATGTTTCGCCCGTGCGCAGGCCGCGCCCTCGGCCAGCATGCGTTGGCAGTAGCCCGCCACGAGATCAAGATAGCGCCCGGTTTCACCGCGGTAAAGCCAGACGATGGCCAGCAGGTTTTGCTCCTGTTCCGGGGAAAAGTCGTAAATTTTGCGGGTCACCTTGCGGTAGACATTCCGTGCATCGATCATCAGCACCTTGTCGCGAAGCGCTTCCTGCCTGTCGCGATTGAGGAACCAGAGCTCACAGGGAACGGTACGGGTATAGAAGAAGTTGGAGCGGATGGCAATCATGATATCCACATCACCGGTTTCCACCAGCTTCCGGCGAACGGCCGCTTCGTCACGCCCCGCGCTCGAGGCCTGGGAAGACATGACAAATCCGGCCCGGCCCCGTTCATTCAGGTAGCTGTAGAAATAACTGATCCAGACATAGTTGCCGTTGCTGACCTTCCCCTTTTTGTTGACCCCGGGCAGACCGAAAGGCAGGCGCGGATCGCGCTTCACCTTGTCGGCATCGATTTCATCCACGTTAAAGGGAGGATTGGCCATGACGTAATCAGCCTTGTGCAGCAATTCGTGCGGATCGTCATAATAGGTGATCGCCCTCTGAATGTCGCCTTCCAGGCCGTGCACCGCCAGGTTCATCTTGGCCAGGCGGATGGTGGTGGCGTTCTTTTCCAGACCGTAGAAAGTAAGCTTTTCGGTGGGGTTCTCGTGCCGCCGCTCAACCACCCGGGCACTCTGCACAAACATGCCGCCGGAGCCGCAGGCAGGATCCAGCACCGTCCCGCTGCCAGGTTCAATGACATTGGCAATCAGTGATACCAGCGACACTGGAGTGAAGAACTCGCCGTCATCGTGAGCCTTTTCACCTGCAAACTGAGTCAGAAAGTATTCGTATATCCGGCCGAAAACATCCCCGGAAACGCGCTTCAATTCTTCGGGATTGAGAGTGCGCAGCAACTCCCCAAGCGCAGCATTGTCGAGTTCCTGATACTCACTTTTAGGCAGCACCCCGCGCAGATTCTCATAGTCAGCCTCAATGGACTCCATCGCTTCGATGATCGCTTTGGCGCGATCCGCGCTGTCCGGCAAAGCCACCAGGGTATCAAACTGGGCCTGGGGCTGCAGAAAGATGGCGCTCTTCTGCGAGAAGTCCTCCTTGGTCAGCGGACGGGTTTTACCGGCGCGGGTCGGCAGATTTGCCGCAATGGCATCCTTTACCCCAAGAAAACGGCTGTATGCATGGCGCAGAAAAACCAGACCCATGACCGGCAGAAAATACTCATTGCTGGCATAATTTGAATTCGCCCGCAGAGTATCTGCGGCGCTCCACAGACGTTTTTCGATCGCTTCAATGTGTTCCAGCTGGGCCATTGCCCCTCCGTTCTTACCGTAAAATTCAATAAAATTGTTCATGCCTCCGCAGCAATAATCCGTGTGTCGATGGACAACGGAAACTTACCGGTAAATGTAATACTGTTTAGCGGTTTTTCACCCTGTGCGGTAGGTTTTTGCGGGGATTATGGACCAAGGATGGAATTTCGCCGGGCCTTCGGAAGATTTGTCTTTGATTGACAGCGGGGCTACAGCCTGGCGCTGGGATGGTCAGCGTTTCTATCGGACAGATAGCTTGCACGACGATTCTGCATATTTTTTGTCTTGGCCGGGCGAATAAAACAGCCAAGAAAAGGTCGGCAACGCAGGGAAGAATTCGGTGCTAAAATTCTGACGGTGTCATATAATTGGCAGCCACAGAGAACTTTTCCCAACGATTGTTCTGTGCTTCAGCAAGATGCGTTTTACCGACGGGAAGGAACTGACACTGCAAGTGCCGCTTAAATCCAGAATTGTATTCGAAGCAGTGGCACCAGGGCTGCTGATGGAAAATGGAGTCGAGCCAGGCGATGCCACTCGCAGAGCGCGCTTGCTGGCGGAACAAGTGGTAGTTATCTCATGCCATGAAAAGTTCAGCCTGATATTGCTGTTCCTTTTGCCAGCAGTTTGGTTACTCCGGTGCCGTCCCCAGAAAAATTTCCACTGGTTGCTGGGCAGCAACAAAGAACCAGTAGGCTTTGCCGGCAAACAGCTGCTTCCCTGGCTGTATCATCCTGTATCCTTCAGCAGAAAGTTCATAGCCCCCCGCCTGAGCAGAGACACCCGGAATTTCGGGCAGAATGCAATCCCCTACCGGCGAAATCAGATTCCATCCGGGCAGCAAGAGTATTTCCCCATCTGCAGGAATTCCAAGCAAACGAATTGGAGTTTCACTTTCGCAGAAAAGCCAGAAGCCGGTTTCCGGTTCCAATGCACCATCCGGATCAGACAGCCGGTATTTACCAGCCTGCCAGCCCCAAAGCTGACTATTGATTGCGGGTCGGCTCCCGGCAACCAGAATCTCCGCCACTGATTCCGTAGACATCAGGGGATTGCCCATAAAATTCCAGCCTGCCGGCAAAATCTGCTCGAACTGCTCCGTCGGCGCATAGGCAATTTCGAACTCGACAAACCCATCTCCGGCAAACTGCTGCTCCGGAAAGGCTTTCATATCCACTGCACGGCCCTGAGCACAGTCATTATCAATTCGCTGCAAATACAACGCTCGGGCTGGGTCCGCCTGCGTAACATCCCAGTTGAGGGTGATTCCTCCCTCAGGTACTGCAGGGATGACTATGCGCCAGCGCGTGCTGGTCGCCAGCGGTCGATAATCGCTGGTCAGGCATTGGCCAGCCGGATCGGCAATGGCCGGATTCACAAAAAAGGCTGGAGCCACATTAAGGCCAGTAGTCGTGGCCACCACATCATAATCATCCAGGCCCACGAGGGCGTCGCCGGCCTCGGCAAAGCGCAGCTCCTGCACCCCTGCGGGGCCGCAGTCCACCCACAGACGCAGCAAAACCGGAGGTTCAGGGAACTTATATTCGTCATAATTGCTGACGCCATCGCCGTCATAATCATCTGCCGGCAGAATGTCGTCAATACTAGTCAGGGCGTCATCCTGTTTGTCATCGACGGCGTGGAGTTCAAGGTGGTCCTGCATACCGTCACCATCGCGATCATCGTTGGCCACCCCGAGGGTCACAGAGTCAACATCAAAACTGCGGTATTCCCGCAGGGCATCGTCTTCATAGAGCGCGCTCACGCAAAAAACGCCAGCAAGAGCCTGCTCAACATGCGGGTTCTTGTAAGCACCGCGGGGGTTACCGCTAAGCGCCTTCGCTGCCGAGGCCAGCTGGCCATTAGCCGCCAGCGTGACATAACGCAATGTCGAATTGCCACCGCCGCTGGTCCAGGCAACGAAAAGCCCATCTGTGGTAATATTCGGCACCGCGCTCAGCTCGGACACATGCTCGTCCAGAAGCACATCGCCTTGAGGCTGCCAGCCCATGTCTCCAAACACCAATGTGCGCAAGCCCCCGCCGGCGCAGGCCACCACCAGAGTTTGCGACACCCCATTCAGCACTCCACACAGCGCCCGGCCGCAGCTGCCATCAGGCTGGCACTCGCTAAAGTCGCCAGGTGCCATGCCATCCCAGGTCATGGTCCACAACGCCCGCTTGGGAGTAATAACCGCAAGATGGGCTGATGTCTCCCCGCGCGACGCCGCTGGCGCCGCCACCATGCACATGGCGACCGCCTCAACTTCCTCGCACAGGAGCTGCACGCCCCCCCATTGACCGCTGGCGCTATTGCGCAGTAGGCCGTGCAGACGGAAGCGCTGGCCATCCAGGCCTTCTTTAGCCAAGGCCAGCATGCAGGCCACGTCGTCACCCATGTTCGCGCAATGGATAGCCGTCACCGGCAAGTCGCCGTTGAAGATTCTTTCGGCGTCGCCTATGGCCGCCAGATCGGCATCAAGCGCAAGCGCCCATATTTCCGTCGGCGCAAGAGGATTATCCAGATCGCCTGCGGCGACGACGCTCCAGACCAGCAGCCACCCGCCAGTCGGTATAGGCGCCAAGGCCAGCGCAGCAATAGCACCGGTCGTTTCGGAACCCGGCACCACTACGGGCTCACGATAGTCGTCAACACCATCACGGAACCCTAGACGCAGCTGTTGCCGGCCGCCAGGCGTTTCCATATCGATGAACGCGAAAGCCGGCCCCGCCGTGCACAGACCCGCATTGGGAATAATTCCCCGGAAAAGCTGTGGACGGGCATCGAGAAAATCGGCCGGCGCCAAGTCATTGCGGCTTTTGCGGCGGCTCTGCACCGTCACTGGCACCAGCTGGAAGGCCGTGTCCGTACCGTATTCATATTTGATCTCCAGCAAGTCCCATGACCATTCCTTTTCGTAGCTGTCAATCCAATAGTCGACATGCGCTTCGAGATTGGCCTGTACCTTACCGTCCAGGCGTTTGATGACTGGCCAGGTTCCCAACGGATTGCTAGTAATGGTCAAGGCCGGCTCGCCGGTCCATCCCTCCTCGCCTGTCAGCGCGATGCTGCCGGAGGCCCCAGCGCGAGACGACGCACTGGCCTCCAACCCGACCCCGAAGTTGAAGGCTAG
>JAAYYJ010000463.1 GCA_012515455.1 Oligosphaeraceae bacterium | reverse complement strand
TAACCGCAACCGATGGAGTCATTATTATGGTTGCCGCCTGCCGGGATGGACACGGCGGCGAAGCTTTCTTTCAAACCCTGGCCCGGGCAGACTCGCCAGCGCAAGTGCTGGAAGAATTGCAGAATATCCCTGCCAACCGGACCATGCCAGACCAGTGGGAGAGCCAAATTCTGGCCCGGATTTTGCAGAAGCACACCGTTATTCTGGTCACAGATCGCTGCGACCCAGCACTGGTCCAGGCAATGCATCTCAAACACGCCAGCAATGCTGCCGCAGCCCTGGCGATGGCCCGAAAGATCAAGGGACCAGCCGCGCGCATCGCCGTAATCCCGGATGGCGTCTCAGTTATCGCCGGCAAAATCTCCCCCTGAGCCGCCCGCCCGGGCAGTGCGTCAGCGAGAAGGAAGATTCCGCGTCGCGATAATGTTCACGCCGCTGTGCAGAATATCCGGTACAATAATGTCACCGATCCGCACCGGCAAAATTGGCTTGACCGTCTTGAGATACTCGAGACAGGGGAATATCTGCGCTTTCGGCAAGGGTTTGTCCGTCCGCACGCTTAAGGGCGTAGCGACTCCATGCACCGGCAGCAGCGCCGTAACCATCCTGGTCGGGGCCAGGCATTCCTGCCGGGCATAAGCAGCGCCCCGGGCACAGTGGTTGCCGCTCAGGCCCAGAAACTCCCCCTGCTCGCCAAGCTCAGCCTCCAGACGGCAGCCCATCGGACATGATATGCACACCAGCGCCTTCTTCATTCTTCCAGAACCTCCACCAATATTTTCTCCAGTCCCAAATGCGCTCCAATCTCAGAGGGCAACAGGGTGATGGACTCCATCTCGCCCGGTGTCATAATGCGTTTCCGAATCCGCTTTATTTCCTGACCATCCGCAGAAACCCGCAGAGTGGCATTGCGAAATTCTGCGCTGGGCCGGAACATCAGGCCCAACGGGCGCTGTAATGCTTCCCGACTCAGCAGCTGCGGCACCACTCCGCGCACACCATGCCCATCCATAACCCGGCAGCACGCCGGAGCCAGAACACCGTGGCGCAAATACTCCGCCGCAGCCTTGCCGGCACGAGCCGCCTCTTCCGAGACATTGTCGACCAAATCATGCACATGCAGGACATTGCCGCAGGCAAAAATCCCCGGTATCTGAGTCTGCAGACTCTCGTCCACCAGCGGTCCGTAAGTCGCAGTTGACAGTGGCACCTGGGCCGAACGGGACAGCTCATTCTCTGGTATCAATCCCACGGACAGCAGCAGTGTGTCGCAGGACAACTCTTTTTCTGTGCCAGGAATCGGCTGACGTTGTGCATCAACCGCATTGACCACCACCCCGGTCAGCCGTTCGCGGCCAATGATCCTGGTCACAGTATGACTGAGCAGCAAGGATATGCCATAATCATCCAAACACTGTACCACATTCCTTTTTAACCCGCTGGAGTAAGGCAGCAGTTCAACCACTGCGACCACCTTGGCACCAGCAAACACCATCCGCCTGGCCATAATCAGCCCAATGTCCCCAGAACCTAAAATCACCACCTCCCGGC
>JAAYYJ010000462.1 GCA_012515455.1 Oligosphaeraceae bacterium | reverse complement strand
GCAGTCAGTGTGTGGCACTATGGTTTACCGGCCTTGGGCGTGATTTTCGTCTGCACCGCCGGCTGTGTGGCGGTGGAGGTGCTGTGTACGCGATTGATGCGACGGCCTCTGGAAGTCAATGACGGCAGCGCACTGGTAACCGGCTTGCTCCTGGGACTGAATCTTCCCCCGGGTACACCCATCTGGATTTGCCTGGTCGGTGCGCTGCTGGCCATCGGCCTGGGCAAGATGGTCTTCGGCGGCATCGGCTGCAACCCGTTCAATCCGGCTCTGGTCGGACGTGTCGGGCTCTTGCTGGCGTTCCCGCAGACCATGACCACCTGGATGACGGGTCCTGATGCATATACTACCGCAACCCCGCTGAAAATGCTCAGCGATGCTCACCTGGCCGGGCACGATGGTGCCGCCGGTGCGATGTCGGAAATGCTCTCGCAGGTGTCTTATCGCGACTGGCTGTTCTTGAATCACCATGGCGGCAGTATCGGGGAGATCAGCGCCCTGGCTCTGATTCTGGGTGGAATCCTGCTGATCGCCCTGAAAATCATCCGTTGGCAGATACCGTTTTTTTATCTCTTGACGGTAGCAGTTTTCACCGGCTTGGCCTGGCTGAGCAACAGCAGCCTCTACGCCCCTCCGCAGTACCACCTGCTGGGCGGCGGGTTGCTTCTGGGGGCCTTCTTTATGGCCACGGATATGGTGACCTCGCCGGTCAGCCGCACCGGTGCCATAGTCTTCGCCATCGGCTGCGGCATCATTACCTGCGTCATCCGGCTCTGGGGCAGCTATCCGGAAGGGGTGAGCTTCGCCATCCTGATTATGAACGCACTGACACCCTTGATCGACAGCTTGACGGCAGGAAAACCCTTCGGTGCCCCGAAAAAGAAAGGCCTGAAATTATGAAGGACATCCTGAAACTCTGTCTGAGCCTGGGAATTATTTGCACCATCGCGGGTGCATCACTCTCCTATGTCAATAAAATTACCCTGGAGCCGCGCGCTGCCGCAGAACAGACCGTGCTCAACCGCAACCTCAAACTGGTGCTGCCGCCAGAGACTGACAGCACCAGCCAGGAATATACGGTGAACGGCGTGAAATTCTTCCGCGCTTTGGACCAGAATGGCCGCCTGCTGGCCTATGCCGCCGAGGGCGCCAGCAACAAAGGCTTCGGCGGCGAAGTCCGGGTACTGGTCGGCATCAGCCCGGCGGGCGAAATCCTAGGGATTATCGTCAGCAGGCATTCCGAGACACCCGGCCTCGGCACCCAGGTCACCGACCGCAAAACTACCCAGTCGTTCTGGGATACCATCACCGGCAGAGCCAAGGTCGATGCTTTCCCGCCCAATGCCTGCCTGGATTCATATACCGGCAAAAATTTGGCCAGTACTTTCTCTTTCGGTGCAGGTGCGAACCAGGTTCTGGCAATCAGCGGCGCGACTATCTCCAGCAAAGCGGTGCTGGCAGCCGTGAATGCTGTTACGGCTGCCTGGCAGCAGAAATTCCCGGCGCCAGCGTCCGTACAGCCCTAAACCATCACCGGCAAACCTCTCAAGGACCCTGCAATGTCATCTATATTTTCCAAATTCAGCAATGGTCTCTGGCGTGAGAATCCCGTGCTGGTGCTGATGCTGGGGATGTGCCCGACTCTGGCAGTATCCAGCAGCGCCAAGAATGCTCTGGGGATGGGCATCGCCACCACTTTTGTGCTCGCCGGCAGCAATTTGGTTATCTCGCTGTGCCGGAAAATCATCCCGGCAAAAGTCCGCATCCCCTGCTATATTGTGATCATCGCGACCTTCGTGACCATCGTCGAGCAGCTGATGCAGGCTTATGCACCGGCCGAATTGAATCAGATGTTGGGAATCTTTATCCCCTTGATCGTGGTAAACTGCATCGTCCTGGGCCGGGCAGAGGCTTTCGCCTCCAAAAACGGACCGTTTTCCTCGCTCCTGGACGGCCTGGGAATGGGCTGTGGCTTCACTCTGTCCCTGATGGCACTGGGCGCAGTGCGGGAATTGATCGCCGCCGGAACGATTTTCGAATTGCAGATCATCCCGGACTGGCAGGGAATTCTGCTGCTGAAAATGCCTACCGGGGCATTCATCGTGCTGGCATTTTTCCTGGCCGGGATGAATTTGCTGAAAATGCGTCAGTGCCGCAAAGAGGGCAGGGCGTATGAACCGCCGGCAGAACTCAATTGCCGCACCTGCAGTATTTGCAAAATCAGCCGGCCATGAGCACGCGGCTGCCGGAAAATCTTGTCTCTGCCGTGGCGCAGCAGGTCATAATCGTAACTTAAGGTGTGAATATGCAGAATCAGACTACCCTAAACAGTATGGCCGATTTTATCGAGAAACACGCCGCGACCTGGCAGGAGCTCTCTGAGGCGATCTGGCAGAAACCGGAACTGGGCTACGAAGAGGCCGCAGCCTCGGCTAAATTGGCCGAAATGCTGCAACAGCAGGGCTTCAAAGTGCAAAAACCTTACTGCGGACTGCCGACCGCTTTACGGGCAGAATACGGCCGTGGTACGTCAGTCTTTGCCATCGCAGCGGAATATGACGCCTTGCCGGAAATCGGTCACGGCTGCGGGCATAATTTGATCGCCGCCGCCGCTCTGGCCGCCGCCGTTGCTCTGAAAGAACTGCTGGCGCGGGAAAATATTCCCGGCCGGCTGGTGCTGCTGGGAACACCCGCAGAAGAATCCAAAGGCGGGAAGGTTAAGATGCTCGAACAGCACTGCCTGGATGACATCGACGCGGTGATGATGCTGCATCCATCCTGGCAGACCATCCCGGACCTGGGCTCGACGGCAATTTGCCGCTATGATGTCGAATTTGCCGGCCTGGCCGCCCATGCTGCCGGCAGCCCGGAGCTGGGCCTGAATGCTTTGGATGCGGTGCTGATGCTTTTTAATGCGGTCAATGCCTGGAGGCAGCAGCTGCCCGAAAGCAGCCGCGTACACGGTATCATTCTCAAGGGCGGCGTGGTCCCCAATGTCATCCCCGATTATGCCCACTGCCGATTTTTTCTGCGCTCCACCGATGAAGCGTGGATGAACAAAATGACGGCCCGCTTTCTGGATATCATCAAGGGGGCAGAATTGATGACCGGCACCACCGCGACAGTGAAACCATCGATGGTCCCCTATCAAAGCCGCAAACCGAACCAGCCCATGAATGACGCATACATCGCGGCGGTGCAAGCCTTGGGGCTGCCCCCGAATACCAAGGCCAAAAGCAGTCGCGGGTCATCGGATGTCGGCAATTTCTCCCGCACCAGACCGGGAATCCATGCCTATTTCAGCATTTCCGAATGCGAAATACCGGGGCATTCTCTGGCCTTCGCCCAGGCGGCCCATTCAGACCTGGGACAGACGAATATGCGCAAGGCCGCAGCCGCAATGGCCACAGTCGGCTACCGCTATTTCACCGACCAGGCCTTCCGCCAGGCGGTAAGCGAGGATTTCCTGCGCGCCTGAACAGCTCCCAGGCTGGGGCAAGAACCGGACCCGGTCCGGCCGTTATAGCGGCTCGCCCAGGCTTAGACCCTGAGCTGTGCCCAGCAGCTGTGCATGGCAGAGAGCCAGCGCTAACGCATCAGTGCTGTCATCAGATAAATTGTCGACCTTGATCTGCAAAAATTGCGCTACCAGCAAGGCCACCTGGCCTTTGCTGGCGTTGCCGAAGCCGCAGACCATCTGCTTTACCCGCCGCGGCGCGTATTCGTAAATCTCTATCTGCGCCTCCGCCAAAACCCCCAGTACTGCTCCCCGGGCGGTGCCCAGAATAATCGCGGTGCGGGCGTTTTTGCAGAAGAAACCGCCCTCGATAACCGCAATGTCCGGATGGTAGTTGTTGAGCAGCCCTTTTAAGGCTCCATTGAGACGGCGCAGGCAGTCACTGACCGATACCTTCCGGTCATTGAGAACTACCCCGCAGTCAACCGCCCGGAAATGACCGCCGCTGGCATCAATAATCCCCCAGCCGGTCTTGCGCAGGGCAGTGTCCAGACCCAGAATCCGGTACTGCCGACCGGCAGAGGCAGAGGGGGCAGGCGAAGCCAACCGGGAAGCCCCGGTAAGAAGCGGACGACGACCCCGGGCCCGCTCCTCCGAAGCGGCCAGTACCGCCGCCAGGCGGGGATTGTTCTTCAGGCGCATCTCAGCCTATTTCCTGCAGGATGGCTTTCACCGAATCGGCAACGTAACTGAAATCCTGCGGCCGCTCTTTCGGCTCCTGACGCACCATTGCATCCAGGAGGATGCCGATGCTGCTGCGCAGGTCCTTCATTTTGGCCGTGCTGTTGATGCGCAACCCGGAGACATGCCGCCTGGCTAGAGCCTCCACCTCATTGGCATCAAAGAAGGTCTTGCCGGTTAAAGCATGATACATTACCATCCCCAGGCTGTAAATCTCACTGCTGGCATTCTCACCCCGGCCCAGCAGGCGCTCAGGCGGAATGTAATATGGCGACCCGGAAATGAATTCGTCCTCGCTATGGGCGGCTTCGTCGCGCGTGATGCACAAGCCGAAATCCAGCAGCACGGCATAGCCGTACTGATTCAGGATGATATTCTCGGGCTTCAGGTCGCGGTAGAGATACCCCAGGCGGTAAATATGCTGCTCCGCGGCCAAAATATGCAACGTCATCAGCAGCACATTTTTCTCCAGCAGGCGGCCCTGCCGGTCCAGGCGCTTGTCCAGGCGGTCACCCGCAATGAAAGGCATGGCGGCGTAGTATTCGTCATCGCTAAAACCGCTGTCGATGCAGGATACAATGAAATCGCTGTCCGAGAATAAGGCGCTGACCCGGGCCTCATTGAGCAAAGCATGGATGTTGGCTGCGCTTTGCCGGGCTTGCCGGGAAAGAACTTTCACTGCGAGGACCTGATCGGGATAACTTTCACTGACTGCTTTGTAAACACTGCCCATGCCGCCGCTGCCGCAGGGCTCATACAAAAAATACTGCCCGATTTTCTTGGGTACGAAGAACATCTTCTCGCAGTGAGGACAGGGCATCATCTGCAACGGGACAATATTCTCCCGCTGCAGATTTTTGCTGCAAACCGGGCAGGCAATCTGACCCTGACCCCAGAGCTGCATCGCCGTCCCGGCCTCAGGGATGTGGTTTTCACTGCTCATGTGTGCGGCCCCTATTTTTTGCTTAACACCAATTCGGTCAAGGATTTGACACTCTTGAGGGCCGCCGCGGTGATGTCTGCTGGTTCGAAGTGTACCGCAAACGTCTCTTCCATGGCGACCACCAGCTCCAGCAGCAGAAATGAGTCAATGCCATATTCCGACAACTCGACCTGGTCCTCGATGCTGTTCGGGTCGATATCGAGAAACAGACGCTCTACAATCAGTTCCTTAAGCTGTAAAGGTAAATTTGCTTCTGCCATGCTGTGCTGTCCTTTCGAGGATGGGAATGAACGCTCCGAGCGCTGGAATCGCTCGGAGCAGGAAGTTATTGCAGGGGTACGACCAGCACTGGGCATTTCGCCCGCACCACGACCCGCTCGGCCACGCCGCCGAAGATGAAATTATGCAACGGGCTGCAGCCCTGTTTACCGATGACAATCAGGTCAGCGGATACTTCATCGGCGAATTCCAGAATCTTCTGGTAGTCCTTGCCGATGCGGAATTCGACCTTGAACTTAATGCCCGCCGGGATGCGGCTGATGTACTCGGCATCAATCTTGTCATCCAGATCGCGCTTGGCCTTCTCATCGACATTGAAGTCGGCATCGTAAATGTAGGTGCGCCAGAACTGCGATTCGGGTTCAGGAATCACATGCAGGAGATACAACATCGCTTCTTCCCGGCGCACTGCCGCATCCAGCGCGTAATCGAAAGCCAAGGCTGCATTGGCAGAGAAATCGGTGCAAAACAGAATGTTCTTGCTCAGACTGGGAGGGATAGTCATAATTCATTTCTCCTTTTCCGATGGGTTTTTCACCAGAGTAACGCATGATCCTGACCTCTTGTTGGCAGGAAGGGAAATAATCCCCGCCTGCTCCGGGAGAGGCAGTTCAGTTGCTTAGGGCTCCCCCCTGCTTGTCTCCTGGCTGATACTCCTCACCGCAACGCCAGTCTCCTGCCCGGCCGCGCTCCTGCCGCGACAGCCAGGAAAACATCGGCCAGTACAACAATTCATGACCGCCGGCAAAAATGGTCAGGCGCACATTGCGGGACTGACGCCGGAAATGCACCCTGCTTTGACCGTAAGATGGATCGGCGGGCAGCCCGGCATCCTGCAGATGCTCAGGTATCATCTCCCGCTCAGTTATGTACCGGCAGTCGGCCTCAGAAATGCGGTCCTCCGGCGCTGCCAGGCAGTTGTAGGCCGCGATGGACTGACTGACCGGTACACTGCCGCTGTGACCATCGTGGAGCCCGGCGTTGATATCCAGGGGCAATGCTCCGGCGCTGGCCAGCCAGGTTAACGGTGAACGTGCGCTGGCCTCCTGCCGGGCGGCGGCGGATTCCTGCGGGTCCCCACCGCAGGCCTGCACGATATGCTCGGCGTAGCGGGAAAAGCGGGTCCCCAGGCATTGCCGGTGCCAGGCCAGGATATCGGAAATCGGGCACCAGGCCGAGGCCGCCGCCCAGATTTCCGGGCAGCGCCCGGAGAGCAGCAAGGTGGCGTGTCCGCCGCCGGACCCTCCGGCCAGATAAATCCGCTTGGCATCGACCGCGTAATGCTGCTGCATATAGGTTACTGCATCCACGATATCGGAGACCACGGCTTGGGAACCGCACCCCTGGGGTTGCCAATTCACCCCCCGGAAATCAGGATGGATCAGATGCCAGTTGAAATGGCGGCAGAATTTTTCATAATTCTGATTGAACGAGGTGTATGTGCAGCTCCAGGTGTGCAGAGCCACCAGCAGGGGGCGGGGCTCTGGACCTGTCGCCGGCAGGCAGTAGGCCGGCTGCCGGCTGCCGTCAAACTGGCAGGGATAAAGAATGTCCTTTAATTCAGGCATGACGGTCCTCTCTCAAGGGGTGGGAATGGCACGGCAAAACAGTAGCAAGGCTCAGCCCTGCGGTCGCAGCAGCAGCTGCAGTCCGGTGAGGTAATGCCCCTCCGGAAAATTCAGGCTCTGGGGATGGTCTGGTGCCTGAGTGAAAGTCTGGAGCACCAGTGCCTCCTGGCCGGCATCACGCGCGGCATCCCCGATGACCTTGCGGAAGAGCTCCGGGGTCATGGCCGCGGAACAGGAGAAGGTAAACAACTGCCCGCCCGGACGCAGCAGCTTGCAGGCCAGCAGGTTGATGTCCTTGTACCCTCTGGCCGCCTTTTCTAGCCGGGCCTGAGTATCGGCAAATTTGGGCGGGTCCAGGATGATGATGTCAAAACTGCGGCGGGAATCCCTGAAGGTCCGCAGCAGCTGGAAGAGGTCCCCCCGAATGAATTCCTGGCGCCCAGCGGCAAAACCATTGAGGGTGGCATTGCGACCGGCCCAATCCAGTGATTTTTCCGCGGCATCGAGGAAAGTCACCCGCTTGGCACCGGCCTGCAAGGCCCGCAGTCCGAAACCGCCACTGTAGCAGCAGCAGTCGAGGACCTCCGCCTGTTCGCAGGCAGCTGTGCCTAAGGCCAGCCGGCTGTCGCGCTGATCGAGATAAAAGCCGGTCTTGTGACCATGCCGGAGATCGACCAGGAACTGCAGGCCATTCTCATGGATGAGCAGTTCGTCGGGCGGTTCTTCGCCCCAGATGCAGGCGGTGCTGAGAGGTAATCCTTCCCGGCTGCGCGAGTCGTTGTCAGAGCGTTCGTAGATGCCGCGCAGACCAGGCAGCAAATCCTGCAAGGCCGCAACGATGCTCGCTTTCCAGTACTCCGCTCCGGCACTCAGGAACTGGCAGCTCAGGAAGTCTCCATACCGGTCCACCACACAGGCGGGCAAGCCATCGGCCTCGCCATGCACCAGGCGGTATGCGTTGCTCTTTGTGGCGATGCCCATGGCTTCGCGGCAGGACAGGCAGAGCGCCAGCCGCCGGCGGAAGAACTCCGGGCCGATTACCTCCTGCGCCTGAAAACTCCAGACCCGGGCCCGGATTTGCGACGAGGGCGAGTACGCCGCTTTGGCCAGCCAGCTGCCGTCACTGCTTAACAGATCAATGCTCTCACCACTTTGAGGCGAGCCGACTACTGCCTTGACCGCACCGGAAAAAACCCAGGGGTGACGCCGTAACAGCGACTTCTCCCGACCTGGCTGCAGAATGATCTGCCCGCGACACGATCCCGACCCTGGGTTGGATAACACACTCATTCTTTTAAGGCCTTCTCCAATTCGGCATTCTTCTGCTGGTTGATGTTGTCAATTGTTGCCGTGGCCTTCTGCTTGGCCCGAAGTTGCGTAGCACCAATGCCATAGTCGACCGCGTCGCTGACTTCCTGGCGCAGTGATTTTCCTGATGCGGCCGCCGGCTTCGCCGGCGCAGTCTTGGCGGGAGGAGTTGCCGCCTCGCCCGCAGCGGGGGCTGCAGGCGGTGCCGGTTTGGCTGTGGGGTCGGCCGGCTCGCAGCCGAACATAAAAGCCAGAACAGCTGAAACAAGCAGGAAATTTTTCATCTTGTCCTCCATTGGTGGTTGAGAGTGAAAACTGCCTTAGGGAATGGCGACCGGCTTGGCGCTGCGGCAGCTGGCGATTTCCGCCCGCACCAGCTTGATGGTCTGCAGCGCCGACTCCGGGGTCACGGTCGCAGGCTTTCGTCCAGCCCGCACACAAGCAAAAAAGTACGCCTGCTCATTGAAATAGGGCCCGGCTGACGAGATATTCAGGCCGCTGCTGACGTCTTCCAGAAAATCGGGCAGTTTGGGGTGGCTGGCTTGGCCGTCTGCATAGAGCGTCAGGGTCTGCTGCTGCCGGCTGTTGAATTCCAGGCAGGCCCGGGCAAAGGTCGCCCGATACGCTGCCGTGAACGGGAAGACTGCGGGCATATCCGCGCTGCCTTCGGCACTGACCAGCAGTTCCGGCCCAAAATCATAGTGAGTGAAAGAGTGGTTGATGCCTCCGGCCGTGTGCGGGTCCAAGCTGAAACCATAGCTCTGCACCGCCCGCGGCTGCCCCAGTATCCACAGAACCGCATCGCTGTCGTGGATGTGGCGGTCAAAAATCTGCATCCCGCCCCGGCGTTCGTCCAGATACCAGCCTTGCCAGCCGGTGGAGACGCCGCCGACCCGGGTCAGCGACAATGACTGCAACGGCCCGTAGCGCCGGGTGTCACAAAGCTCTTTCAGATAAATGTACTCCGGCCAGAAGCGCAGCACCTGGCCAATCATCAGACTGCGCTGAGCCTTGGCCGCAGCGGCGATCATCGCCTGGCACTGCTCCGGCTGCAGAGCCATCGGCTTTTCGCAAAAGACATGGCAGCCGGCTTGCAGGGCCTGCACGGACAACTCCGCATGCAGGTAGGTAGGCACGCAGACAAAGACCACATCCAGATTGCCGCCGGCGAGCATCGCCTGGGCGCTGTCCCAGAGCTGCACTCCGGCGTGATCCTGTGCCGCCAGCTCGCGGCGCTCTGCAGACGCATCGGCAATGCCGGCCAGCTCGACCGCAGGAGCGTGCTTGCGGAACAGCTGACTGTGATGACGACCCATGTTGCCGTAGCCGCATAAACCGATGCGCATAATATACCTCCTGCAGAGTTCGGGACTAGCGTGCCTGGCTGCAGTCCTCCAGAGCGTTTTGTAAAATCGCACACGCCCGGTCTATTTCCGCCCGGGTGACATTCAAGGGCGGCAGCAGCCGGAGTACTCCTTCGCCTGCCGACAAGGTCAGCAACCGGCGCTGCAGGCAGGCTTTCTGCAAGCCGGCGATTGCCTCGGTGCCAACTTCCACCCCCACCAGCAGCCCCAGGCCGCGCACATCCTTGATCAGCGGAAAACGCTGCTGCAAGGCCCGCAGACGCTGGAAAAAATACCTGCTCTGGGCTTGCACATTCTCCAGTATCTGCTCCTCTTCCAAGGCCGCAAAGACCGCCAGAGCCGCGGCACAGGCCAGGGGAGTGCCGCCGAAGGTGCTGCCGTGCGAACCGGGACTGAACAAACTGCCGTATTGCGCTTGCAGACAAAATGCGCCCATCGGGAAGCCATTCCCCAGAGCCTTGGCCATACTGAATCCATCCGGGATGACATCGTAATGCTGGAAAGCGAAGTATTTGCCGGTCCGGCCCATTCCGCACTGCACTTCATCCAGCAGCAGCAGCAGCTGACGCTCATCGCAGAGCCGGCGCACTCCCAGGAGGAACTCGGCGGTGGCGGGATTGACCCCGCCTTCGCCCTGCACGACCTCGACCAGCACTGCGGCGGTCTCAGGGGTGATGGCCGCCTCGACGGCCGACAGGTTGTTGAATTCAGCAAAGGTGAAGCCAGCCATGTCAGGAGCATACCCCTCGCGGTATTTCAGCTTCGCGGTCGCCGCCAGGGTGGCCAGAGTCCGGCCATGAAAACTGTGATTGCAGCAGATTACAGAATATTTGCCGCCGTTCTGATGCCCCCAGCGCCGGGCAAATTTGATCAGACCTTCATTGGCCTCAGCACCGCTGTTGCTGAAGAAGACCTTGCCGTTCAGTCCGCTGCGCTCGGCAATCACTTTGGCCAGACGGGGCTGATGCTCATTGTAAAACAGATTTGAGACATGCACCAGCTTGCCGGCCTGCTCACGGATGGCCGCAGTCACCCCGGGGTGGCAGTGTCCCAGATTGCAGACGCTGATGCCGGTGGTAAAATCCAGATACTCATTGCCGTAGATGTCCCATAAACGGCTGCCCTGTCCCCGTTCAAGCAGAATCTCCCGGGAATACGTCGGTAACACGTATTCCCGGTCGTAATGCACCAAATCCTGAAAAGTCTCTTTCATGCTGCTGCTGCTCTTTTCTTAATTGCTAACTGGTTGCTTTGCGAACGATATCCTGGTCGAAGTAATTGATGCTCATGCCAGCATCAACAACTATGGTCTGGGCATTGATCCCGCTGGAACGCGGACTGAGCAGGAAGGCAATCACCTCCGCCGGCTCACTGGTCGATAAAGCCTGATGGCGAGGTATTACTTTCTCCGCATACAGATACGCATTGATGTAGCCGGGGATGCCGGCCGAGGCCGAGGTCTTGAGCAGACCCGCACCCACGGCATTGACGCGAATCTGCGGCGAGACTTCCTGGCTTAGGGACTTGGCCAGAAACACCACGCTGGCATCCAGGGCTGCCTTGATCGGACCCATGTAGCCGTAATTCTCTGAGGCCATGCGGGTGGTCGAGATGCTCATGGTGACAATCGAGGCATCGGCACTGAACAAGTCTTTGAGCTGATTGGCAGTCTGAATCAGGGAAAAACAGGAAATATCCACTGCCTGGAGAAAATCCTGTTTCAGGGTACCATGGAAAGGCTTCAGGCCATCGCTGAAATTGGCAAAGGCGATGGAATGGACCAGCCCGTGCACCACCGGCACCAGTGCTGCAAGCCGGGCCGGCAGGGCCGCCATATCAGACGGGCTCTCGACATCACAGACCAGAGCCGGAGCCGATTCGCCAATCAGTTTGCGGTTCTTCTCCAGCAGCTCCTGGTCTCTGAAGAGGTAAATCAGATTGGCACCGGATTCACGCAAAACTTCCGCCGCCGCCCAGGCTACACTGCGCCGGTTAGCGACGCCCATTATCACGATGTTCCGATCCGATAAACGTAAGTAATCCATCTGCAATGCCCTGCTGGAGTCTAATGCCTGAAAAAATGCTCTGCGCCCGGTTCCTGCTCCGCCCTGCCACTGGCACACTTACATGCGCCGCAGGGGCTGCTCCCGCACAACCTGGATGCGGTTGTCCACGGCTTTGACCCCGGAGACCGCCTGCGTGGCCTCCTCGGCGGCCCGTGCGATGTTAGGTGAACTGACCACCCCGAAGAGAGTTGCGGTGCCGTTGGAACATTGCACTTCCAGAAACTGCACCGGGATGTTTTTCTGGAAGATGATGGATTCAATGATGTTCTGGGCCAGGATGCGGTCCTGCAACTGCTGGTGCCCCGCGGCTTCCTGTTCCGGCCCGATCAGCTGCCGGCTGCAGGAGAGCAGCATCTCCACGCACTGCTCCGCGCTGAAGCAGGCGGTATTGAGCACCAGCTGGTACTCTGTCGGCGCAGCCCATTCGGAATTGAAATGGAACCTGCAGAAGCCAGTGCGGTCCTTGTCACTGGTCTCCAGGGTCTTCTCCGCTTTCTTTTTGGTACACGAGAGCTGCTCCATCAGGCGCTGCACCCGGACCTCAAAGGGTGCGACCAGACGGATGCGCAGGCAGTTGGCCAGGTCCTGAAGCAGAATATTCCCGCCCCGCCCCAGGATGACACATGCCCCCTTGTTCATTTCCTCGTACACCACGGTTTTGAGGATATGTAGATAGACATCCTGTTCGGCCGAAAATGAGGCCCAGAAACCGGGACGACGCTCGTCATAGCGCTGCAGAGTCTTGAGATTGACGCCAAATTCCTTGAACCGCTTCTCCAGCAGTTCCTTGTTCAGCAAAGTCCCGGGCAAACGACGGGCCAGCAGTTCACCGATCTCATCCCCATGAGCGCCTAATTCACGGGCAATACTGATGATAGCCATGTGTGTGCCTCCTTGTGCTCTTTCTGACTGATTGCAGGTGCGCCGCAGCTAGACTGCGCGGCACACAACCCCGGAAACCTCAATTCCTCGCCAAAGGCGGTTGAACAATTTCCTGCACGAACTGCTTGGCTCTGGCGGCCGGCCACCATTCCTGCCCCTTGGGAGTCATAAAACCACAATGCCCGCCGCTGCGCGGCGTCTCCAGAAAAATCAGCTCGCTCTTGCGGGCCAGCTCACGCGGGTAGCACTTCCCGCCCAAAAAAGGATCGTTGAGGGGCTGCACCATCAACGCGGGTACGGTCAGCTTGTCCAGCCAGCACCAGGCACTGGCGGTCTGCCAGTAATCCATCGCATCCCGAAACCCCATGATCGGTGCAGTGAAGGTATTGTCAAAGTCGGCAAAAGTTTTTACTTGCCGCATCTGGTTCAGGTCAATGCGGTCGGGGAACTGCTGCTTCTTGGCCAGCAGCATTTTCTCCAGCTTCTTCAGAAAATACTTGCAGTAGAACAACCCAGGCGGCGTATCCAGCAGCGCACTGCAGGCCGGCAGATCGATGGTCGCGCAGAAAGTGATGCCGGCAACCACCTCAGCTGGCAGCGAGGACGCTTCGCGCCCGAGATACAGCAGGCAAAGATTCGCACCCATGCTGTATCCGGCCTGATACACCCGCCGATAGCGCCCGCGCTGCAACGCATACCGGGTGACCCAGTCCAGTTCATCAGTGGAATTGCTGGTGGTCATCTTAAGCAGCCGGTTCGGGCATTGGCCGGTGCCGCGGTAGTTCCAGGCTAGGCAGTCGACACCCAGCGACAGAAAACTCCTGACCAAACTCAGCACATAGTGCCGGTTGGTATGACCGCACAGGCCGTGACTGATGATCAGCAAATCCTCAGTGTGGTGACCGCAATGGGCCCAGTCAAGATACAGGCAGTCGCCGTCAGGAGTGGCAAAACATTCGCGCTGGTAGGCTACCGGCGCTTCCTGCCGAAAAAAACTGGGAATTACGGTCTGCAAATGTGCGTTGCTGCAGAACAGCGGCGCACAGTAACTGGATTCTTCAATTAACGGCATAAGGCTCTGCCTTCGCGCGAATCAACGCTTCCGCAGCAGGATGGTGCGATTGGCCGGATGAGAGAGTTGCTTCTCCAAATCCTGCAGGACGGGGTAGTCCTGCGCAGTGAACACCTCCGGTGAGATTTCCGCTTCCAGGCGGAAGCGTAACACCCCCGTACTGTCAGTCTTTTGCCGCCGGATGCGGACCCAGCTGTCTTTGCCAGGCGACTGCCAGTGAAAATCCTCGGGACAGAACACCATTTCGCGGTAATCGCTGGGCAGGCGGATGCTGATCTCCAGCTCCTGCGGCCGGGAGTCGGACAGGAAATACGGCTCCTTGCGCTCAGACCCCCAGAGACGCAGCAGCCCCTGCAGGCTGAAAGGGAATTCGAAGTAGCAGAAATCATCCTCCAGGGTGGCAAAATCCTGTACCATGGCGGTGTAGCGCTCGACTCCAGGGTAGCTGTCAAAATCAGTGCTCAGCTCGCTGCTGGCCTGGGCCGACTGCGACAGCGCGGCAATCAGACTCTGGTAGTGCCGCCGGCGCTCCTCCGGCGGCAACTGGGAGTAGAATTTGTTCCGGGCCGCGAAATCCTCCCCGGAGAACAGGCTGTTCAGGGTAATCTCGGCGGCGCCTCCAGGCATCATGTTCAAGGTCACTACCCGACGAGTCCGAGTGCGAGCCTCTGACGCTAACTCAACCCGGAAAAATTTCCCCGTGCGCAACCGCATCGCATGACAACCATGGCAGCTGCTGCTGCCCAGCCGGGAATATTGATCCAGGTCATTGAACCAGACCTCGCCGGCGGCAGTCTCCACCCGGACCAATACTGCAGAAAAATGTTCCGGGGCGGGATGGCGCAGGAAGAATTTCTCCATTCTGGGATCCTGCGGCGAAGATGCTGTCAGCACAAACTCGGGATTGTACCCAAGCTCCTGCAGAACGCTGTAATACAACGCCGCCCGGTCGGCGGAGTGCCCGTACCCATCCGTCCAAGTGGTGCTGGCCGGTGACATGCAGTACCAGGGCAGGGCGCTGAAAACCGGCCCGGCCCGGCGGACCGCCCGCTCAATGTGATTGCGGACTGCCAGCAGACGACGCTCCTCCGGCTGCCGGCGGATACTCTGCACCAGCAGGAGAGTCTCCTTGCTCCCCTGGGCCGCGAACGACAGCGCCTTCAGCAACTGCTCGCGGTATTCATCCCAGCCACCGAGATTGGCGGCCACGGTCGGCAAAAACGCCTGCCGGAGCGGCAAATCACGCTCCCGCGCCACAGCCGGCTGTGGCCCGCAGGACCAGGTGTGAATCTCGCGGCTACCCAAGGAGCGTGATTGATGGATGATGTTCTGTCCCCGCAGACGGTCCCGCAGCCGCAAAAAACCATCCTGATACACCGACCACTGCAACTTGAATTTTTGCGGCAGGCTGATGCGTAATTCGCGTGTCTCCACCGGATCAAAACCTTGGAAGGGGAGTTGGACGCTGAAGAACGGGTAGGCCCGGACGGTCTTGCTGTACTGGTACTCAATGACGCTGCCCAGCTTGACCCCGGGCAGGCTGACCACCAGAGTCTTCGCTCCAGGATAACGGGGAGCGGCAGCGACCCAGGCGGCATCCATCAGGTTCTGCTCCTCAGCACTGATTTTCTGCAACTGTGCATCATTGCGGACGCTGGCGCTGTCCAAGCGGACCTCCTCCCAGGCGGGATTGTAGTCGAATTTCAACTCGGAATTGTTCTTCAGGCCATTGTAGGTCAGGATTTTTTTCTTGACTTTGCGGACCAGGGTCCAGTTCTG